>NZ_JAFLMX010000262.1:0-38176 GCF_017849675.1 Alteromonas sp. AO-Serp | reverse complement strand
ATTTGACGCGGTTTGAAGAATAAGTGCGAATACGGGGACAATGACGAGTAATTTTAGCACATTCAGTAAGGTTTTCTCTGGTACAGAAAGGCGCTTTGCGGCCTGGTCGAGCAATTTAACGCGCTCTGTCAATGGAAGACCTTGTAAGGCAGGAATGTCTCTTGTAGAAAAATAAAACTTCATAGGTTTATGCAAATGCCCTTAATAAAAAACCGCCGGAACGTTACGTTGCGGCGGTTATTGTAGGGTAATTGGTCAGCACTTAAAACATGCTAACAATAAATTACGCTTTTTGTTCAATACCTGCTTTTTCCCAGAAACGAGATTTAAAGCTCATTAAACCAATCACGATGGCAATGGCGATGCTAAATAGGGCAATCTGAAGATACAGGTCTGGCATTTGCTCTACGTTTTCTGGGTCGAAGTTACCTGAAAGTAAGCCAGCAATGATGTTACCAATAGAGTAAGTCAGTACGAATACCCCCATCATTTGCCCTGCGAAACGCTTAGGCGATAGCTTACTTACTGCACTTAGTGCAACAGGGCTTAGGCACAGCTCACCAACAGTGTGTAAGAAGTAGGTAGTAACGAGCCACATAGGCGCAACTTTAAGGCCTTGTGCAGCATATTGAGACGCCATAAACATTACCAAGAAGCCCGACGCCATAATAACGATACCTACGGCACACTTAATCGTGTACGACGGGTCAATCATTCTTTTAGCAAGCTTAATCCAAAGGGCAGCGAAGAAAGGCGACAGGATGATTATAAATAGCGAGTTTGAAAGCTGGAACCATACTGTTGGGATAGCGTCCATCCCGAACCAAGATGTAAGTAGCGAGCCGCTTTCAAGTACGCGGTCGGTATAGTTCTGTGCGAATAGGTTGAGTGAAGAGCCAGCCTGTTCGAAACCAGACCAGAAACATGCTGAAGCGACACACACTAAAAACAGCGCCCACATGCGCTTCTTCTCGTTGTCGCTTAGCTGACCTTTGAAATAAATAAAACCAAAGTAAGCGAAGAAAATAATGGTAAATACAACGGCAACTTGTTGAGCAAGAGCTACAGGCTCAATAACGATAGTGCCCATGTGCGCAAGCACAATTACCACAACAGCAAGTGCAATCACTGCCCATACGCCCATCCATGCGCGCTGTTTAGCCGCACCTTGATATGGGTTTGCAGGAGCAACAGAATCAGCCGATAACGAACGGTTGCTGAAGTAATATTGAATTAGGCCGATTGCCATACCGATGGCAGCTGCACCAAATGCATAGTGCCAGCCCCAGTTTTCCTGTAAATAACCGGTAACTAGGTAGGCGATGAGTGAACCGATGTTTATGCCCATGTAATACAGCGCATAACCACTGTCACGACGGCCGTCGTCGTCGCCATATTGCTGGCCAACCATCGCAGAAATATTAGGTTTTAGTAAGCCAGTACCCGAAGCAACAAGGATAAGGCCGACGAAGAAAAGGTTTTGCAAGTCTATGGCGAGTACCACGTGGCCTGCGAAGATGATAATACCGCCATACCATACGGCGTTTTTACCACCGATTAAGCGGTCCGCTAACCACCCGCCCGGTAAGCCTAGAAAATATACCGCACCTGTGTATAGGCCGTAGATTGCGCCAGCGGTTGCAACGGTAAAGCCCAAACCCTGCGTTTGTAAGCTCGCGGTCATGAAAAGAACAAGTAGCGCGCGCATACCGTAGTAACTCATGCGCTCCCACATTTCTGTAAAGAATAGCGTTCTTAGGCCCCCTGGATGGCCGAAAAAGCTAGTATCGTTAGATGGTTTCATAATTATATTTTAATTCCATATTGCTTATGGTTGTTATTGTAGAGCACTTATAGGATAGGCTCTTTGATAGTCGTCCGTAAGGCGGATAGCTTCTTATACTAGAGCTTGCTTAAAGACACAAGATTTGGGCGACAAACTTCATCAAAGCGGTGTCAACCGACTAAGTCTTGAGCGACTTAGTCGATTAAACTGTTGGCTTGCTAAACAGATGGAGGCACTAAAGCTCGCGGATAGTAGCTACTACAATTCGTACTATTCCGTAAATAAGCAGCAATGACACACCAAAAAGAACAAGGTTATAGATAACCGTGGGGTAAGCATTGTCATCTGGAAGGGTAGGTGATTCTACAGTTACCAAGTGTTGTAGTTTTTGATATGCCTCGACTCGCGCATTTTCTAGTGTAATCAGCGAGGAAGAGTACGCTTGAATGGCCAATTGAAGCTGAACCTGAAGGTTACTGTATTGCGCCATTAATTCACTGACTGACAGGGCTTCACTTTCTCCTTCAGCGGTACTGATACGCTCCTTTTGCTTTTCTACTTCTTTTTGTAGTGCAGCTATTTCACGCTTAATGTTTATCACTTCTGGTGCGACGTTAGACATCATGGTCGACATTGTGCTTAGTTCAGCTTTTTTCTGGGCAAGGGTCGCTTCCAATGAAAAAGCGATTTGCTGAAACGCTGCACCTTCAGCAGTAGGGTCGAGCACGTTGTATTTGGATTGGAAGCCTAAAATTTCAGTCTTTGCTTGTTGTAGCTTTTGTTCAACAATCTCGTGTTCACCCTTAGCAAACGTAAGCTTTGATTTAGCCAAGTTGTTATTGATGTTGTTAATAAACTCTTCCGCTTTATCAACAATAGCTTGGTTAATTATTTGCGCATATTCAGCGTCGAAAGCGCGGGTTCGCAAACTAATTACAGAAGATGCCGAGTCCACGCTAACTTCAATATGGTTCAGATAAAACTGATAAAAGTCCTCTTGCTTGTGTGACGATGACAGGCCACTAAACAAATCGGCTTTGTCTGACATGTAATGATCTCGAAGGCCAATAGTCTCATCGAGATACTTAATCATATCTGCAGACTGAATATACGCTTCTACAAGCTGACTTTCCGTGCCGCCGGATGCACCAGAAACACCAGCTGCCATCAAGAGAGATGAGGGGTCGAAGCTACTGCCGCCGTCACTTGATTTTACAATAAGTTGGCTTTTACTTTCGTATTGAGGTGCAGCCCATAAAACAAGATATAGGGCGTAAAGCACCCATGGAAGAACAAGCAACAGCATTTTGTGTTTGCTGAGAAGGGCATTGAGCTGTGTAAGAGATTTTTCCACTGTGATTTGAACCTATTTAAGTGATTTCTTATTGTCTGCATCCTGCGTATAAACGTCGATGCCTTCTTCGAGATCGTGATAATAAGTAAGTTTGCCTTCATCTATGATAACGGCAGACGTACAGAACTCGCGGATTTGGTCAAGTTCATGGCTAACCATAATAACGCCCGCTTGTTCACTTTTTTCTTTTAGCGATAAACGCGCTTTTTTTCTAAAAAGCGGATCGCCTACAGATGTCGCTTCATCGATAAGGTAAATATCAAAATTGATATTCATACAGCACGCAAATACGAGTTTGGCGCGCATACCAGATGAGTAAGTTTTTACAGGAAGGTCGAAGCGTGCGCCGAGTTCGGCAAATTCTTGCACTTGCTCTTCGTATTCTGGAAGCGATTTGACGTTGTTAATTCGGCCCACAAAACGCGTATTTTCACGCCCTGTCATTTGCGGGTGTACACCTGTTTGAAGGGCAACCGGCCACGACATGGATTTATTCGTTAAAACTCGGCCTCTGTCAGGGTATTCGCTTTTTGCTAGCATACGGAAAAGAGTCGACTTACCCGCGCCATTTTTACCTAAAATTGCGACGTTATTTTCCGTAGGAAAATCAAAATTCAAATTTTTGAAAATATATTGAGGGCCCATTTTACTGGGGTAACTCTTTGTTAAATTCTCAATTCTTATCATCGAGACAACACCTTCTTCCATGTGATGTGATACATCGAAAGGCTTAGGAAGAGAAAAATTATAGTAATTTCAATTAGAAAGCCAAGGGATACGCCCTTTGTTCCATAGGATTCGAAACAGGCGTAACGGGCGAGTTCATTGAAATGAACAAGAGGATTCCACGTTAAGTAAGGCCAATACTCTTCAGGCAGATCTTGAAGACTGAAAAAAACGCATGAAATAAACATTAATGGGCGGGTAAGCATTGATTTTATCTTATCCACTTCCGGCACGAATGCGGCAGCGATAGCAAAAATCATCCCTATGGATATTGAAAATACCCACAAAAGAAGAAACAGAGATATCAGCAGCAACGGGTCATTTACTGTAAAGGTCTCGCCCATCAGGTAAAGCGCAAGACATAGTAATGCGACAACAACGACTTTAACAGAAAACTCTAAAAAGCCAGCAGTGAGCATTGCTGATATGGGTTGAACCTGTCTGAACGCATAGAGCGGCTTATTTCTGCGCACAGAAGTTGATACTGACTGGAGGCATGTAGTCAAAGACTGCAGGCCGACCATTCCGATCATCATAAACAGAAAAAGAGGAATAGAGTGGATATCATCGCCGCTGATCAGTCCACGAAGGTACGACAGCGCGAAAATAAAGGCAAAGGGCTCTAAAAATGCCCAGCCTAAGCCAAATTTATCGTTAAATTTACTTTGAAGCTCGCGCAGGAAAAGCGCGAATATCACGCCTCTCCATGCGTAGAGCTGGTCTTTAAACGTTACCATGTTTAGTTAGTAGCTACGTTGGCTGCAATAGCAATTTGATAAACAATCTGAGTAATGTCTTTAACCGCTTGCAATAGCTTGGTATCGATAGCAGGCAATACGATGATCTGATCACCTGGTTCTAACTTACTATCGTTGCTTGCTAGGAATGAGCTGTTGATGCTGGTAAAGGTAACATTACCATTTTTACGAACAATAAGGATTCGTTCGTCTTCAGCACGTTCAGTGAATCCGCCGGCCCAAGCAACATAATCTTCAGTCGTGGCTTCTGGGTTAAAGACTACTGACTGAGGAAGTAACACTTCACCACCTACGTGCACTAAGTCAGTTACCTCTGGGATGACAATAGTGTCATTCGGTTCTAGCAGAATATTTGCGATATCACCATTTTCAGAAACTACGACTCTGCCTTGAGGCTCAATTTGGCGAGCACGCGCAATAAAGTCAGCGACAAGCTGAGCTTCTTGGGCACGGATGGCTCCTTCACCCGTCGAGCTAATGGGAGCGGTATACATGCTCCGCTCAAGACGCTGAAGACCTTCTTCGATGATTTCTTTTTGCTTTACAGCAACGCTTTCTCTTAACAGATAAATATTTTGGGTATCAGAAAGGGCTGTATCTGCTTCGATGTGATCTAGTACATCGATAAGGCGTGTGCCTTTATCAACCATAATCTGAGATGCGCCAGCAAATGCCCCAGCCACATTAATGCGATAGATTTGGGGCTCGTGGTCAGCAAGGTATTCAACCGTGTCGCCTGCACTTAGTTCAAGTGAAGCAAATTCATCCAAACTCAAGTAGCGAGCGAACTGTTTGTTATTTCGAATACCAGATACCGAAGCATGGGAGGAAAACTCACCTGGTCGCGCAAAGTAATTCACCACGCCGCCGTTCAATTCTTCGTTAAGAAACTCAAAGGTGAAGCTATTTCGAGCGCCTGTTTCAACGACAATAGTGTTGCCAATTGGGTGCACTAATATGGTATCGCCATCTTTAAACGACATCTGAGGCAACTTACCATTTCTGAAAAATGCATATAAATCGGCAGTAGCGACTACTTTACCATTGCGCACTACGTCTATCTGCCTAAAACTTCCGCGCTGAAAATCAATACCACCGGCGCGTTTTAGGTAATACAGCACGCTATCTGAGGCGAGCCCTGCATATTGACCAGGTCTTAGCACCGGGCCAGAAACGAAAATTGACACGGGCGTTGATGTAAGAAGGTTAACGTAAACATTTACATCGTTTGTATAAACCTGTCTGATTTTTGCAGTAACGGTTTGATTTACACTGCCAGCAGGTGTATTTGCAACACGGATAGGACCAATGTTAGGAATAAAAATATTGCCTTGATTATCAACGGTTACTACGTCAGAAAAGTTAACCGCCCCCCACAGCCATATTGAAATTTTATCGCCCGGTGCAACGAGATAGTTATCATTAAGACCTGTGCTGCGTTCTGACTCAAATCCACCAATAAATAAGTTGGCTGCAAATGGTGGGTTTTCCATAGGCGCTTGCGCAGGAAAAACAGTATCAATAGTTGGCTCGCCAGGTAAGTTTACGCCATTACGAGGCTGGGTTGAAAACTGTCCCATGGTATTTGCAGAACTGCTAGCGCCTGGAAGCGTTCGCTGGGTTGAAATACTCAGTGGCGATACGGACTGATTAGCAATGCCGCTACTCTGGCTCTGCTGAGCTCTTTCTCTTAATTGCTGCAATTGTTCCACGCTTTGCGCGCTTGCAGTGCCCACATAAGCGAAAAGAAGTGACGTTGCACAAGCCGCTAGCGTCAGGCGCTTTAAAGTTTTTTTGATGCTGGTTGACTGCATTTATCTATTCACCTTGCACTGTTGCCGAAGCTACTAAGGGAGTAATAACTCGCCATTGACCGTTTCGCTGACATGTCGTCATTTTACGCTGAATATCAGAAGACGCTGTTTCACCGTCTTGTAAAGAAAATCGGATACATTTATTGCCTGTGGCGGATATATAGTGCTTCAAGGACTCGTATTGGTGGCCATTGAAGCGTATTGAAAATGATTCCTGCGTATCATGATAAATGTTGGCTTTTGGAATATTTATTGCAAGCTCTTTGTCCGGTGCAAGGGAATAAGCAAGAGAAGAATGCACCAAAGGAATGTCAGCCTTAGTGGCGGTAGGAGTGTTAGAACACCCAGCTACGCCTACCGTAACTACGATAGGTAAAATTAGACGAGATAATTGTTTGAACATTAGCTTTCATATCCATATAGCAATTTCGCGCTAGGATAACATAAGTTTTAAAAAAAGCATGTTCGCTATCGCAGTTGCTGAATTGTCTGAGTCTTCACCAAGACCGCAATATAGAAGACAAGTTCATATCAATAGTGTAACTCGATATGTTTTTGGCATTGCAAAGACTGGAAATAGACGAGTAAGTTAACAGGTTAAAGGAATAAAGAAGTTATTCAATCGTTACAATAGAAGCTGAGATAGTTCGAGAGAGGCGGCGAGAAGACGCACAACAGGTTCTCTTTTTAGCGGTGATTAAGGTAATTCTCGCAACAAATGAGTTTTTGACACGTTTTGATACGTTATTTATGCATGAAGGGTGGTTACTTAGACAAATGTTTTATATTATATCGAAGTTTTCTATCCGCATACTCATAACAAGATGCCCTCATCGCGCTGGAAGAAATGGAAGTTGTAAATAAATGGAAGCAACATTTAGTTTTTTATCAAAATTTGCATGTGTATTGACAGAAACTACTACAAATAGCTGTGTTTTTGTCGGTAACGCGAGGTTGTGTGTTTTATGCTAGCTTATTTGCAGTTTGTCCCGCTTTTTACTGCATTTTTCGTCGCCCTTATCCTTTTGGTTGTGATGACGCCTTTAGCGCATCAATTTGGCTTAGTTGACCAACCATCAGCGCGAAAACGTCACGCCGGAATTGTACCTCTAACAGGTGGTGTGGCTATTTTTATGGCCGTGCTTGTTGCCAGCGTCGCGACAGATGTGTGGATGAAAAACAATCCTCTGTTTTTCACCGCATCAGCATTTGTAGTCTTGCTTGGTATGTTGGATGACCGTTTTGACCTGAGTGCCAAAGGCCGCCTTATGTGCCAATTTGGTGTTGCAGCGATCATGGCATGGAGCGCGCAAAACTATATTACATCTTTGGGTAATATCTTCGGAACAGGTGAGGTATTTCTCGACCTAGGTGGGTATTTCTTTACGATCATTTGTGTGGTCGGTGTCATTAATGCGTTTAACATGATAGACGGTATTGATGGATTAGCCGGCGGAATGAGCCTTGTTATCCTATTAACAGTTGCGGGCTTTTTGATCTTTACTGGTAACGGAGCCTCCATCATGGAGCCGCTTATCATCGTTGCAGCTATTGTTCCGTTTCTTGCTTTTAATTTGAGTTGGAAAGGGTTTAAAGGCAATAAGATATTTATGGGTGATGCGGGCAGCATGTTCGTTGGGCTCACTATCGTTTGGTTGCTTGTTGATCACACTCAAGGTGAAGCTGCCGCATTTAGGCCCATTACTGCGGTGTGGTTAGTCGGCCTTCCATTAATGGACATGGCCGCGATCATGTATCGCCGTGCGCGGAAGGGGCAATCAATGCTCAAACCTGACCGTCAGCACCTTCACAATATCTTTATGCGTGCAGGGCTTAGCAGTAGAAAGTCACTTGTTGCTATCCTTTTGCTCGGAGCATGTTATTGCTTAATCGGTATATTAGGAGAAGTCTATCAGGTAGCTGAAGCCGTCATGTTCTGGGGCTTTATTGGGCTACTCGTTGTGTACAGTCTTGTTATCCAACATATTTGGAGTGTACTGCGCTTTGTGAAGCGATTAACCGCATAGTTTGAGTAAAATCGTGGCAGGCTTAGTAAAATCTCTGTAACATGCCAACAAATAAAAGCGCACAATTAAGGCGCTTTTATTTTCTTTGTTACTTTTTTACGTTGGTAAAATTTCTTGATAAATCAATTCTCTATTCTTCAAAATAACAATAAAAAACAGCATGTCGAATCGATAATTGCTATGGCGGTTTACCAAGCTGACAATGCGAAGTGGCTTCGCGAAGCCATTGAAAGCATGACTGAGCAGTCTTACACAGATTTTCTTTTCGTTATTGTCGCCGATGGACCTGTACCTCAAAAAATAACTCGCGTACTAGAAGATGTAGCAAGCAAAGACGACAGGGTAATAATAGCGTCGAATAGTCACAATGTGGGGCTAGCAAGTAGCATGAACTCAGTTGCTGAGTTCGGTATGCAGTTTAACCCATCGTTTTTCATAAGAATGGATGCGGATGATATTTCTGAAGAAAACCGCCTTCTACGTCAAATCACCTACCTTAAAAAGCACAGCAATATTTCGGTGCTAGGTTCAGCACTAACGGAAATTAACGAAAGTGGTGTAAAGGTCGGTGCGCGAGTAATGCCCGCTTCACACAGGCAGATCGTTCGTATCTTGCCGAGACGATGCTCGCTTAACCATCCAACAGTAGTCATTCGTTACAATGTATTTAATGATGGGCATCGTTACGACAGTGACTTGTTAAACACTCAAGACTATTTTTTCTGGATAACCTTAGCGTCTAAGGGTTATATTTTTAGGAACTTAAAAGATCGACTTTTGAAATTCAGAAGGGTAAACAATTTTTATAAACGTCGAGGCTTAAGTAAGTCGCTCAACGAGTTCAGAGCACGTTTATATGCCATACGTAAATTAAAGCAACTTTCACCCTATAACTTTTTTTACGCTTGTGGTGTTTTAGCATTGAGGTTAATGCCTGGAAAAGTGGTTAAACTTGCCTATAAACTTGATAGACATTTACTGGAAAGGTTTGGTAAACATTGAGCGTCGGCGTTGTTGTTATACTATTTAACCCTGATGTTGAGCACGTGCGTAGTCTCATCGATGCGTTTTGTGCCCCTGACTGGAACGTCATCTTAGTTGATAATTCTCCAAGTCCTCAGCAGGCTCTTTTAACAACTGATGTTACTTATCTTCATTACCCCTCAAATATTGGTATCGCCCACGCTCAGAATGTCGGCTTGAAAGTACTCTTTAATGAGGGAAGCGACTACGCCTTTTTGCTTGATCAAGATAGCTTGTTCTCTCCCGATATTGCTGTTGAGTTAGTCAGGCAATTCCAAGACCTTGAGCAACGTTCCCCAATTGCAGCCATAGGCCCTTCGATCTATTGCCAATTTTCAGAGTGTGTCGATCAGGGAGTCCTGCAAAAAGGGAAGCAGGTTTCCGAAAAGTTAAAAACAGTAAAGCAAATCATTGCCTCAGGCATGTTAATTTCCAAAGGTGCTTTTGAACGCGTGGGTGAAAAAGAAAATGAGCTCTTTATCGATGGCGTTGATCACGAATGGTGCTGGCGTGCTCGAGCCAAGGGCATGGTTATCTATCAGTCGCTCAGTGCATGTATGCCTCATCGACAAGGCGATGATAGAGTGAAAGTTTGCGGTGTGACATTCAAGCAGGGCGCACCGATAAGGCTCTACTATCAGTTTCGTAATGTACTCATTTTAGCGCGCCGCCATTACGTACCTCTTTATTGGAAACTTCGTCATGTTTGTGCAATACCTCTGAGGTATCTTGTAAACAGATATTGCTTTGAGCAAGGCAAAACGCGAGGCGCTTTCATGTGGGCAGGACTCAAAGACGGATTAAAACGCAAAACCGGCCCCATAGAGCATGCACTAATTCCAAAAAGTAGTGTGAAAAAAAGCGACACTTGATGTGTAGGAAAGGAAGGACAAGCCATAAACGCTTTCACTATTATGGTGCATTAGATATTATTTATCCCTAATTTTGTGCTTTTATCGGTGGTTTTGAGCTGTTTTGCCCATTTTCAATACACAGACGCTCTAAAAAGGTAATTGGAACATCGATTGCATTAGTCTTGCGAACAACAGTGAATATATCTCAGCTTAAGGAATAACAAACGGCTGAAAGTCGACTTAGGCGTGTATTTAGGATTTTAAAAAAGGATATTAACTATGAGTCAGGTTAAAAAAGCGGTAATCCCTGTAGCGGGCCTTGGGACGAGAATGCTCCCGGCAACGAAAGCTATTCCAAAAGAGATGTTGCCAGTGGTTGATAAGCCATTGATCCAATACGTGGTAAGCGAATGTGTTGCTGCAGGACTAAAAGAAATTATCCTAGTAACGCACGCGAGTAAAAACAGTATTGAAAACCACTTTGATACCTCTTTTGAGCTAGAAGCCACACTAGAAAAGCGTGTAAAACGCCAACTGTTAGAAGAAGTTCAGTCAATCTGTCCAAAAGATGTAACTATCATGCATATTCGCCAAGGCGTTGCTAATGGACTTGGTCACGCAGTACTTTGCGCTCGACCTCTGATTGGCGATGCGCCATTTGCGGTAGTGTTACCTGACGTCATTATTGATGATGCAGCAAGTAATCCTAAAAAGGATAACCTTGCAGACATGGTTGCCAAATTTAACACCAGCCGAGTAAGCCAGGTCATGGTTGAGCAGGTTCCAGACGAAGATATCTCTAAATTTGGTATCGCAGACCTAGACGGCGCGGCAATTGCGCCAGGTGAGTCAGCGAAGATTCACAAAATGGTAGAGAAGCCGCCTCGCGACGAAGCACCTTCTGACCTTGCCGTTGTAGGCCGATACGTTCTGTCAGAAAAAATCTGGGATCTGTTAGAGTTCACGCCTCCAGGCGCAGGTGGTGAAGTTCAGCTTACTGATGCTATTGATGCATTGATGAAACTTGAACAAGTTGATGCCTACTACATGAAAGGTAAGAGTCACGATTGCGGTAGTAAGTTGGGGTACATGAAAGCTAACGTTGAATATGCGTTACGTCATCCATCGTTAGGCGACGAATTTAAAGAATACTTAGCTTCTGTTGTTAAATAGTCTTACTAGGGCTTGTTGACCTTTAGTGTAGATGAAAGAACAGCAGGCCTAAGGCAATTAAATAGCTTTAAACGATTAAAAATGCGCCCTTGCGGCGCATTTTTTGTGTGTGGAGCCAGCGTACCGCCTATTCGCTTTAGTCCTTCTATCTTACGTGTACATAGCCTTCAATTTTATTAAGCATCTTTTCACCGATACCTTTTACTTGAGTTAATTGTGCGACCTCAAGAAACGGGCCTACTTCTTCACGATATTTAATAATAGCTTTCGCTTTAGATTGTCCAACGCCGGGTAGGGTAATTAATTGCTCTACGGTCGCCGAGTTTAAATCGATACGTTGTTGCTGGCTTGTACCTTCATTAGCTTGCGCATTTCCGCTTTCCGCTGGTTGAGCGTGAACCGCTGGCGTTTGAATGGCTAGTGCAGATAGTACGAGTAAACCTGAGATTAATTTTTTCATCATCTTTCCTTGTATGTTGCTAAGCGCGCCATAAAGCGTTATCGGCGCAATATTTAAGTAAATGGGTTTAAGTCATGTACCAAAGCGCGCTGACTTTTGTAACCTAGATGCAAGCGGAGCAGGCCTCTTTAAAAATTTCCTGTCTTCTGTTGTGACCAAGTTACAAAGCTCAGCACACTTCAACGTGTACAAAGGAAATAATAAAGGTGAACGAGAAAAGCGGTAGTCCAGTTTTAGTACAGTTTAAAGCAGGGGGAGTGATTAATAGAGACATAAAAAAAACGGGCTATTAAGCCCGTTTTGAAATAATTTAAAGGTGTAAGCTAAAATGCTTATAGGCGGTCAAGAAGCGCCTGAGTGAACTCGGTAGTACCTGCTTCACCACCAAGGTCACGTGTTGTGCGATCGCCAGACTCGATCACGTCTTTTAGTGCTGCGCGAATTTTCTCTGCTTTATCGCCCATGTTTAGGTACTCAAGCATTTGCGCTGCTGCCAAGATTACTGACGTCGGGTTAGCTAAGTTCTTACCAGCAATGTCTGGTGCAGAACCGTGAACGGCTTCGAAGATTGCACAATCTTCACCGATGTTTGCACCTGGTGCCATACCAAGACCACCAACAAGACCAGCACATAGGTCAGATAGAATGTCACCGAAAAGGTTAGTCGTAACGATAACGTCAAACTGATGCGGGTTCATCACAAGCTGCATACAGCAGTTATCAACGATCATTTCAGCTGACTCGATGTCAGGATAACGCTCACCAACTTCACGGGCTACTTTAAGGAAAAGACCTGATGTTGACTTAAGGATGTTAGCTTTGTGAACAGCTGTTACTTTCTTACGACCTTCACGGCGCGCTAATTCATAAGCAAAAACAACGATTTTTTCAGCGCCGTCACGAGTGATCTTACTCATTGCTTCAGCTTCGTTACCGTCTTCTGATACAACTTGGCCAAGACCAGAGTACATACCTTGCGTGTTTTCACGAACGGTAATGATATCGATGTCTTCGTAACGTGCTTTTGTGCCTTTGAATGACATCACAGGACGAAGGTTTGCGTACAGTTTGAACTGCTTGCGAAGACTAACGTTGATTGAAGTAAAACCTTCACCAACGGGGGTCGTTAAAGGACCTTTAAGCGCAACTTTGTTTTTTGCGATTAGGTCTAAAGTTTCTTGAGGTAGAAGCTCGCCATGTTCTTCCAGTGCGACTAGGCCAGCATCGGCATAGTCATAGGCAAAGTCACAGCCAACCTTATCTAAAATTTTTGTGGTTGCATCGATAATGTCCGGGCCAATGCCGTCACCGCGAATGACTGTAATACGTTGCTGAGTCATGTGGAGGGATCCTCTGGTAATTCTGTTGTCAAAATCGTTAGGTTTATTCAATTTGTAGCTTGGCGTTTATGAGCCAATTTCTGCCTGCTTACTTATTATAATGGAAAATGTAGGGAAAAAGGGTTAAGCACTGCAAAAGTTGCCGTATTTTATACGATACCTGGCGCAAGTTATAGCCATTCGTAAAGATTAATTAAATAGCCGAGTACGATGTTTAGGAGTAAATGACGTTACTGCGCGAGCGGACAGAACAAAAGTGACCCATTAGCGTCTAGTGCGTTTACCACATCATCTCGTCGAATACCTAGGATATTTAAAAGTGTTTTGATATTGATATCCTGAAGTAATGAATAAATATCCTGATTAAATAAGCATGCTTTGGCGATTGCGAAGCTCAACACCAGAATTGCTTGTTCCTTTTGAAGTGATTTAGGAACGTCCGTACTTACTTTACTGCATTGGTGTATAACGGCACGCCACGTCGAGCTTTGATGCCAACTTCCAGCAAGTTCAGAAGCGATTGCTAGCCAAGGCGTGTCAGATTTGACCTTGAATGCGCTATTAATGGACACAGCTTTGGTGAGGTCGACGGGTAATGCTCGTGACACTTTAAACCCTGGTAGCGTGAACAAGGGAGTACAAACAAAGGTCATGGTCAGTGCGGCAGATTGCGGCGAAAATTTCGAATCGGCGAGTTGTGCGAAATAGCTTGCAAATGAACAAGCCAATAAAGTCAATTGCTTGCACATGCCCATCAGTGGAAATTGGTTTTGCGTTAGCCGTTCTAACAGCGCAAATTGAATAAGCATGTCACCCACACGTTCAATGCCGTAGGTCAAAACCGCCTGTTTAATGCTTTTAACCGGAAGCTGAAGACGGTTGTCCTGACTCGCAGTGTGCATCAAAAAGTGATTAAACGTGGGCACGCTTTCAATTTTTTCGCAAAGTTGTTCAATATTTACATCGCGCTTTTGCAGCTCATCGATAATAGTTATAAGAGCTTTAGGGGGATGCTGAATTGCGAATGTAGAAGGTAAAAATGGTGTGCCGCCATGATTTACTCTCGCAGTGGCGGTATCAGTGTAAAGAGCAATAAAGTGCTCAAACGGCATTGATAGTGAAATGGGAGAGCGTATTGACGATAGAGGAAGCCACTTTCCATCTTCATCGCCTTGGCTAAGCATAAATACGTAGCCGTGATTTTGCTGAATGTCGACTAGCGCGCCCGGTACGCCGTTTGCGTAAACCTTTGCGCCAGGTAGCACACCATTAAATAGGTTGATAAGTGGTGCAATAAGGTGACGATGATGTGCTGGAAGGCGTAAAACAATCTGAGTGAAAACCTCACGATAATCTGCTTTTTTTGTTTTAGTAGCGAAAACATTTGCTAAGAGACAAAGCCTTTGAACCATATTAAGCCGAATGTCTGCAACGTAGTTAATTGGCTTGTCTGACCGAAACGCTTTTTGAAGTTTAATGATATCCAGCCAAATCGAGAGATTGTGTTTACGCAAAAAGCGAATGATATTGGCCGTTTGGTCGCTTGGTGTTCCTTTACTTGAAAGCCAGAGGGATGCGAGTAAAGACGCAAGCACATGTTGTAAATAGTGGTCGTTTAATCGGCAAAGCTTGCCAAACAGCGCCAATAACAAAAGATGTTGAGTATCTTTAGGAAGGTCATTATCGATGTGTAACGTTGCTGCAGCAAGCGCTGGATTGGCGTTTACTAAGGTCAGGATCCGTTTAGCGATTTTCAACCAATGGTTTATACGCTGCTCGACAGAAAGTTCAGTGTTACCTAACTGAACCAGGCGTTTAAGCGTGGAAATGATGTCGCTCACTCCCCATCCTTCTAACTTTTTTGGTAACTGGAGTAAGCCCCTTCACCCCATGCAATAAGTTTGTCGTTTTCAAAAAGCAACGGTGTACATTCATCTTGCGTGGTTAAGCCGTCAGCGCGCACATGTTGTGTTCTAAAAAACATAACCTGAATAGCAGTGGCACCCTGCCGCTTGGCTTCTGTAATGTCAGGTGAGCCTAGTAACGCCAAAACTTCTTCTCTTGTACTGCCTAACTTTAACTTGGTTATTTGGACACGATTATATTCTTCACGGTCTTTCCAATCCATATTCTCAGGCTTATCGGGATAGAACGCGATAACCATAAAAACAAACACCGCATAAAGGGCGATGCCAGCTAAAATTAGACGAATAACCTTGGTATTCATGACCGTTACTTCTCGTTTTTCTTTACTTGAATGCTACTGCAAGCCAAAGCCCGACATTGTTCGGGAGCCGAGCATAGGCTAAATGTGCACTACATTCATTCGTTAAACAATACTCTCTAATAGTGTACCGCAAAACGACTACTAAACATAAGTAGTAAACGTAAGCAAATGCGTCTTGTCACGGCCTCGTGTTATTCGCTGTTTCTCTTATCGTTCTTTACAACGTAACATGGTTCGTACGCGCTACCAGGCAGCTTCATTCTATGCTGTTTTACAAACGACTCGAGTAGCGTATCAACCTTCTCCATCAGTGTACTATCACCGGTGAGCTCAAACGGACCATGTTTTTTGATCTGAGCAATGCCTTCTGCTTTTACGTTACCCGCAACAATGCCTGAAAACGCTTTGCGCAAATTGGCCGCTAGATCACTTTTACTTTGATCTAAGTGCAGTTGAAGGTCGGCCATACTCTCATGCGTTGGAATAAAGGGCTGTTGAAAGTCTTGTTCAATTTTTAATGACCAATTAAAGCTGAATGCGTCACCCATCGCACCTCTGAACTTCTTCACTTTTTCAAGGTGTTTATTCATGGTGCGTGCTACTTCTTCTGGGTCATCTACAATGATTTGATATTTTGATTGTGCTTCTGGACCCAGTGTTGCACCAACAAAAGCGTCTATGGCTTCAAAGTATTCTTCGCTACCAGCAGGCCCTGTTAGAATGAAAGGAAAAGGTTGCTGCGCATTGCGTTCATTCATCAAAATGCCAAGCAGATAAAGTAATTCTTCGGCAGTGCCTACACCGCCTGGAAACACGATAATGCCATGTCCGAGTCTAACAAACGCCTCTAAACGCTTTTCAATATCAGGCATGATAATGAGCTCGTTGACAATGGCGTTGGGCGGCTCGGCGGCAATAATACTCGGCTCAGAGATGCCAATGTAACGGCCTGTCTTGTGGCGTTGCTTTGCATGACCTATGGTGGCGCCTTTCATTGGACCCTTCATCGCTCCAGGCCCACATCCTGTGCAAATATTCATGTCACGTAAGCCGAGCTGATAGCCCACTTCTTTCGTGTACTTGTACTCTACTTGATTAATGGAATGGCCGCCCCAACAGACAATTGTGTTTACGCCATCGTTCCCTTCAAGCGCTTTAGCGTGGCGTAGCATGTCAAACACCATGTCTGTGATGTCGTTACCTTCAGCCGGTGCGGTTTGATGAAGAAATGCGTACTTGTTACCCATGTAAAGCAGGTCGCGAAGGACCGCAAATAGATGTTCGTGTACACCACGAACGAGTTTTTCGTCAACGAAAGCCACTTCAGGAGGGTTCACGAGTTCTATTTTTACGCCCCGTTCACGACGAATGAGTTTTATTTCAAAATTTTCATAAGGAGCAAAAAGTGCTTCGAAATTGTCTTCGTCAACGCCGCTGTTCAATACTGCAAGGCAACAGTTTCTGAACATAGCAAAGAGCTCGCTGTTGGTGGCGTCTTGAAGACGAGAAACTTCTACTTGTGATAGCTGGCTCATCCAGCCAACAGGGTTAAGCTGCACTTTCTTCATATTTTTACTTCCTATAAGTCAGTGCTTAAATCAGTGACTACGAGGTTGCGGCCGTTTCGTTTTGCTTTATAGAGGTACTCATCGGCGCGTTCAAACACAGTTTCAGTAGTATCATTGTCATTGAAACAGGTTGCGCCAAAAGATGCGGTGATTTTTACTTTTTCTTGCTTGAATTTAAACGGCATTGCAGCAAGTTTAGTTCTAACTTCATTAAGCTTCTTATCTATATCTGCCATCTGCGCCTGAGGCAGTAGCATTACAAACTCTTCTCCTCCCCACCTGGCAATAAAATCATTTTCGGACAAACTTTGCTTTAAGAATTTACTCACTACCTGAAGAGTTTTATCGCCTGCTGCGTGCCCGAATCTATCGTTGATTGACTTGAAATGATCAATATCCACAACGGCGACCGCAAGCAAGTCACCATTTTCTTTAAATTTAGTGAAAGCCGCTTCTAGTCTCTCATTATACGCCTGCCTGTTTGGAAGCCGAGTGAGGGGGTCGGTGCGGCTTTGCATTGCTTGTTCGGCCAGCTTCTTTTTATAGACGCTGGTTTGCTGCTGAAGTGTATCTATTCGCGATTGCATAGAGGAGAGCAGTGCCATTAGCGCTTCTTGACCTTGCTGATCGTTGCTTTGTTGCTCGCTTAACGTAGTCACAAGCTTTTCTACGCGAAACTGTGTCTGCTCTTTAAGTGCTTCTAGAGAACTGCTTTCCGATACGGCTTCTTCGATGTGAATAATGTCACGTTTAAGTTGCTCATTACCAGCTTGGCGCTGCTCGAACTGGGCTTGGCTGCCTTGGATCGTATTGCTGACGTCACTACTCACTTCACCTAATGAACGGTGCAGACTCTGAATCACTTTTCCTGTTAAGCTCGCCTCTGACATAGCGTCTTGAACGATCATGCGCAAAATTACAACGCAGCTTTTAAGCAGCTGGTCTTCATCCATGCCTTCATCAAGACGTTGCTTTATATCATTGAGTTGCTGATCGTTAGGTTTTTTTTGTGCATAAGAAGCAATAAGGTGATTAAGCTCAACCAAAATAGAACGGTAGTGAGGGTTATCATCTTTAATCGAACGAGCCGATGTGCTTTCATTGTTAGTGGACTTAGTTTCTGTGGTTTCAGATGGCTCAAGTCCAACCATTTCCTTGTTGAGCGCAATGCGGTGAAGCGCAATGGCTTTTGAATAGAGTTTGTAAATACTGAAGATATCACCTACAGGTTGATTAAGCTTAATCAATTCCTGCGTGGTTAACCCTTTTAATTCAGTATCTTCAAATACAATTTTCTGTAGTTGTTTCATTGCATCTTCTAGCGATGAAACAGTATCAACACTGTATTTTCTAAGCGTTATTTCTTGATGCTGAAGTGATTTGTTGAGTTTCTCTATGCTCACAGCGGCAAGACTAAAATTAGGTGTGCCAGAAAGGTGGCCTCGTAACACCTTAAGTTCAGTATCGATCTTATCCGAGAAGCCCTCATAAAATGCTGAGAGTTTCACAATAAACTGACAAAGAAGCGCGTTATTTTGTTTTAGGGTTTGTAGTTGTTTTGCTTCCATAATCTCGTCTTTGTTCTAATTCGCTATTACTGCCGCGGCTTAGGTTGCGTTGGTAGGTACTTCACCGTTATATTACTGACGTGCTTGACGATGATTAGCATAAGGCGCTTCGTAATTTGAACGGAAAGGGTTGATATCTAAACCCCCTCGTCGTGTGTAACGCGCACAAACGGTTAACTTATCTGGCTGACAATGCTGCATGATGTCGTTGTAAATGCGCTCAACGCATTGCTCATGAAACTCGTTGTGTTGCCTAAAGCTAATTAGATATTTCAAAAGCCCTTCGTGTTCAATAGCTTTTCCTTCATACCTTATTTGAATACTAGCCCAATCTGGCTGACTTGTGATTAAACAATTAGATTTAAGTAAATGAGAAACAAGCGTCTCTTGAATTCCTGTTTCATTTTTCGCAACAGTCAAATATTGAGTATTAGGGGAATATTGATCGATTTCTACATCCAGACTATCTAACAAGGTTCCGTTAAATTCTTGGAATTGTAGCGAAGAAAACTGCTCTGGAAGAATTAGCTTTACCTCGACAGGCTCTCCTGCGCACGCTGACAAATCCGCTTGAAGCACTTGTCGTACGTCCTCTGCTGAAGCGAATTTTGTTTGGTTGAAGCTATTCAAATATAGCTTAAATGATTTTGATTCGATTAGGTTCTTTGAGGTAATAGGAACGTGGCATTCTAAAATTGCCACATTAGGTTTACCCTTTAAATTTAGCCAAGAAAGTTCGTATCCTGTCCAAGTGTCGATACCATCAAAAGGTAAACCTGAGCCAGCCAAGTTTAACGTATCACGACTTAAACTGCGCGGCACGCCTTGCAACAAGCCAGGATTATATTCAAATTCATAGTCAACCTGTTTACCCAAAGAGAGGTCATCAGGTGCAGAGATAGTAATTTTTTGAGGTGAGTTGTCCGTCGACATAAGAACCTTTTATGTATCTACGCGGGATTTAAATTGTTGAACTGCACAGCGGCACACAGTCTTACGGCGCAGTAGAATTAACCCTAGTATTGACTTAACTGTTTAGTTGTATAGTGTACCCCAAAAATACGCAGGTAACGTCATAATGGCTCTAACAATTTCAGCACAATTAGATAAATTTGTATCATCTTATGTCGAACAGTCCGAGGCCGAGGGACTCAAGATAGCATTTGATAGCGAGTGGCCCTCGCCGTGCTATGAGACGTCGGCGCAAGACGGTGAACTTGTAAGATGGTCTCCTACGCTTCAATCGCCTGTGCAGTCTTTCAGTAATGTTGAAGAGGCATTATCGCTAAAGCTAAATCCTGACTACTGCGAGTATTTTACTCGTTACTACAGCGATAATTTAAAGGCTAACGCCCCGCAAGGTCGCTGTGAATTGCTTCAAGTTTTCAATACCGAAGATTTTGAAAGATTACAGCAAAACTTGATTGGGCATTTGTTGATGAAGCAAAGACTTAGGCAAGCGCCAACATTGTTTTTTGGTTTAACTGACGAAGAAGATTTTATTTTAACCGTTGTCAACGAAAGTGGCGAAGTGGCACTCGAGCAGGTTGGCAGAGAGCCTGCCAAAATTCTTGCGCCATCTCTTGCGGTGTTTATTGAGCAACTTACACCTGCTATATGACGTTGACGCTATGACTGACGTCAATCAGACCTAAAATTACCGGCCTGCAAGACTAAAAGCTATTGGGCGTTAATAATTTTATGTAGCGCCCGCTTTAACTCCGCCACTTCTTTTTCTAACGTCTCTACCCGTGCATGCAAATTGCCCGGCTCATCAGTTGTGGCGACAGGATTTTGTTGCGCTACGTTTACTTCGTTAGATACCTCTAGCTTAGGTTTGTGTGCGTTAAATCGCTTAATCGCTTCAATAGCTTCGGTTACCGATACCTTAAAGGGAGCTTTTGCACGTAAAATGCCTACGGACGGTGTTTTTCCTTCTTTATGCATTTGAAGGCACAAAACGTGAAGTTGCTGCAGGTTAGCGTTACTCATAATACGAAAATGGTTGAAAGTCATGAATATTAGCAGTGTAGCCTGTCTACGTAGTCAATTTCACTAATAAGTTACTGATTTCACTATTTTTCAAAGCCTTCGTAGATGGGTGTTATTAAGATTGGTATAAAAATCAATGATTTAATTTTTGGCCTTAATCTTGTTTACCAATCATAACTTACATTATCACGCATAAACGCAGTGGTTCTTACGTTAGCGCATTTATGTCTATTCAGTGTCAGTTCACAAAGTAGGCGTAGTATCGAATAAAAACAACACACATAATTAAGGAATTCACATGAAAACGGTTCTTCTTTCAGTAGCTTTGGCATCTTCAGTTTTGCTTTCAGGTTGTGTCGTATCAGTAGGTGGCGGTTCAGATAGTCACTATGGTGCTGATTGGGAAGACAGAGAGTTTAACAATCGTAAACACATTGCGAATCTTGAAACAGGGACAACTTACGAAAGTGTATTGAGAAAAATGGGCGTTGCGGATTTCAATGAACTGTTCGAAAAGCAAGACGGCACATATCGCGTACTTTACTACCGAACTCAAAAAACGATGGGCGATGGTATCACCACAAAAGACGAGTGTACGCCGTTGGTTTTCAGAAATGGAAACTTAGTTGGCTGGGGTGACAGTGCTTATAGCTTAATGCACTAATAATCGTTAGTTGGTAATTGATTACGAAAGTAGGCATTACTAACTGTTTTTAAATGTTAATAAAAAGTTAACATGCAGGGGTTTTTCGCGTAGGCTAAAGTTTAATCAGTTTAAGTGGGTGGTTGGCGCAATGATAAAAGTTGTGCGGTAGTGTCCACTTCTCTCATTTTGTTTAAATGGGTAAAAGCAGCTGTATAACTTTGCGTACAAGGAGCCCCTGATGAATACTGATGCTATTAATAATGCAATAGCCCCCTTGCAAGACACGGTTAAAGCCATCTATCTATCTGTAGATGATCTCAAAGTTGCCGCCTCTATTCTTTACAATGCGTATGTAGATGACCCATTGTTCATTGACATTTTCCAAGCAGAAAAAGAAGGTTATGAAAGCCGTCTACGGTCAGCTATCCGTGAAGAGCTCAATGCATTTTGGGTTGCAGAGCAGCCGATGATTGGCCTGTTCGATGATGAGCGGCTTATTGCCGTTGCATGCTTGACCGCGCCCGATGCAGCATTTGGTTCAGGACGTTACTGGCACTGGAGATTGCGGATGCTTTTAACGGCAGGTTTGTTCGGTACAAAGCAAATGCTAGAGAAAGAAGAAAAAGTGCGAGCATTAGTTCCCGCCGATAACTTCCACATGCTGAGTTTCATCGCAGTACATCCAGATTATCAACATCATGGGCTTGGGCATATTTTACTTGGCGCTATTGATAGCGTGGTAGAGGAAGATGAAAAAAGTGAGGGTGTTTCGGTATTCGTGACTATAGAAAAACATCGCGCTTTCTTTAACGATGACAATTATCAGGTTGTAGGACAACTAAGCCTTTCTCATGTGAACGGTGAGGTAATGTTCAGGCTAAAATGATGTTTTTTTATTCGTTGTGATACTCCTACCAAAACGTCATACGTTGCAGTTCCAATCTTTACACCAAATTTACTACAGCGTTTGTAAGACATTTCCTACAAACGCTGTGAGTGATCTTACCTAAATGATGAAAGATTAATTTATACTAAAGTATAAAGTTATTGATTATATTGAAGTTTTTAAAAATTAGTCAAAAGTCGTACAAGAATCTTTCTTAAATCTCTGTAATTCAATATGGCGGTAATAATTGGAAGGGATACTATGAACATGTCACAAGGAAACACGACGAGTCACGGATTGAGTCAAGGATCATCAACGGAATAAGTTAGGACAACTTAAGGATGAGACTCCCACAAGGCAGTGGGGAAAGGGAAAGGAAAGCAGATAGGACACTGCATTAACAGGATGTTAGAAACGGATTTTAAAGGATATAAAGGGATTCAGGGACGTAAAATGTGAAAGGACTTCGCATACAGGATGTAGCAGGGAAAAATGGACGAGAGCTAGCAAGGAGCTAGAGGCAAGAAGCCAACCGCAGGATAGCCATTAAGGAATTTCTAGTTTGCATGGACGAGCAAACCAAGGACGAAAGAAGGACATGCTAAGGGATTGGCAAAGCTGTAGCAGGATGTACAGCAAATAATGGAATGAGGGAAGGGAACGTCAGCGGAGTCTGACAAGGACAGCCTCAGGAAGAGGAACACTGTATGAAGGATGTACAGTAAATTAGGATAAAAGGAAAGGGACCTACGCATGGATGTGTAGCTCGCACAGGAAGGCGCGAGAGTAGATGGAAAGGGGCGTATACGGATTTTAATCGGGAAGATTTTAGTCGCAAAGGATCGCGGAGAAGGATACTCAAAATTCCAGGAAAAAGGGGAGCCGCTAGGTTCCCCTTTTTTTTGCGTTGTTATTACCAATCCATGTGCACTTGTTATGTAAAACCTGACCTGAATGGTGAATTAAGAGCCGCTCACGCTCTTCGACATAGAAGCTTAAACCCTATGCGGCGGCACCTCTGTTCGCATAACCCTTACACCTATTAATTCAACTTCCCCAGTATATCGGTCCTCACCATTACTCGAGAACTCAAAGTTGAATACACTGTGCCAGTCTGGCTTACCATATTTAAACGAGAACCGAGTTTTTGCTCTTGCCACGCTCAACAACTGCAAACCATGTTTATCGCAGTATTGTTTTAGGTAAGCGTTTGTTCGTTCAGAAATAGCCCGTGTGCGCCAAAACTGATAGCCAGTAAACCCGATAACCATCCACACCACTAACTCAAGTAACGTCATTTACTTTCTCGCTTGTGCAAACAATTGTTGAAATGCATTGGTGAGAATCTGAGGGTTGGCTTTGGAATGCAGGAGTGTTAGCACTTGTCTGCGTAACTTCGGGACTTGTACTAAATCTGAAAAGAACCCTGCGAATAAGGCGCCCTTATGACCCTCTTTTTCATCAACGTTTGCCGCCTGCTCTAAAAAGGCACTAAGCAGTAGGGGTTCCATTTGCTCGAAATGGCGTGCTGCAATAACGCTTAAAATATCAAGTCTCTGCGACTTTTCGCTTTTTAATAATTCGAGTAGTTTGTTGTTGATGGTCGGGTGGAAACTACCTTCTGACGTGCCTCTCAGCGCCGCTAAATTGATGTCGTCACTTTTATCTATCTCAATTAAATACGCCGCTAATAGATTTTCAGGCAGGGAAACGCTTTCGCTCATTTCCATTAAAGTGTTAAGGAAAACGTCCGAGTAAAGTGAGGTGTTGGTTTTAATTGCCTGCGCTAATACATCTTGTTTGGGGTGTTGGCTTAGACTTTGTACAAAGTCGGCCACGCTTTGCATGGATATCTGCTGCCAGTCAACCAGTTGTGGGGCTTGAATGTAGGCCTCAACTTTCTGCGCCTCCTCACTTAAAGGTTGGTTTAGGGTGCGTTTAACTAGTGCGTTAAATTGAGCGAGCTGCGATTGATTGGGAACAAACGAATAAGGATTATCAGGCAAAGTTTGCGCGTTTTCAGTATCTTCAGCAACAGACTGACCTAGTGCATCAACAATAATCTCTAGAAAATGATTTCTTGCTGCGGCAACCACTAAGCCTTGCTCATCAAGCGGCAGTTTCACAAACCAAATATAGTGTTGGGTAGAAGCATTTTTATTCCAAAAGACGATGCCGAACCACGCATGCTGCTGACGAGGGTAGGGCGCGTAAGCACTGCCGTTTTCTATTTCTAGAAAGGTTTGACTATCGGTGGGTTCAAGGCGACGACCTAAATCAAAAACCTGATATTCAGTGCCTGCATGTAACAAAAACTCGCTGATAGAATTAATACCGTTAGCGCTCATAACTCGTTCCAAAATACTGCTTTAATCAAAATTTGCCAGGCTGTCACATCTATTCAAAGGGGCACGTCGATGAGATACCGCCAACAAAGACGGGTAATGGTATCACAGCAGAAGAAATTCAACGATAAGACACGCGGACTTATGTTGACCTTTAGCTCCTGATATACTGCGCGCTTCGAAATAGAAGCGTTTTTGAATTGCGGAGAGGATGTGATTAAAACGAATAGCACTCATCACATAGCATTAAGTAAAGCATTGATACAATTAGAAACAGACATGTATCAGGATGGTATTTGGCCAAATGAAGAGCCTTCGGAACAAGACCTAAATAATGCTATGGAAAGTGCGGTTCCTTTTGCGGTCGACTGTTTAGCGTTTGAGAGTTGGTTGGCTTTTATTTTTATTCCCAAAATGCGCATTTTGTTGAAACAGGAAATGCCTTTACCACCCATGCAAATTACGCCTGCAGCAGAAATATATCTGTCATCGGCGCATCAGCGCACTCTGTCCCAGCTTCAAGTTATTGATAATATTGCCAATGGAGACATTGGGTGAGCAAACACAACGCACTATGTAGAACGATTTAAAAGGCCAATTAACTGTGCATTCAGATGAGCAAACAATAGGAAAGGTAGACGTTGGTGAGGAAGATAGTGTTAATGCTCTTCATTTACCTGTGTTGTACCAAGATGAACATATCATCGCGATTGAGAAGCCGCCAGGTCTACTAGTACACAGAAGTCCGATTGATAGACATGAAACGGTGTTCGCAGTACAGACACTTCGAGACCAAATAGGCCAGCACGTCTATCCTGCTCATCGTTTAGACCGACCCACTTCAGGTGTGCTGGTGTTTAGCTTTAGCTCAGAAATTGCAGCAAAGCTTGGACAGCAGATGATGGACAAGCAGGTAGTAAAAACGTATCACGCTATAGTTCGCGGTTTTGTGCATCACACAGGGTATATCGATTACGCCCTAAAATACCGCTACGACAAAATTGCAGACAAGCATAAGCGCCCGCAGCAGCCGCCACAACCTGCATCAACTATGTATCAGTCAGTGGCAAAATTCGAAGTGCCTGAGCCTGTGGGCAAATACCAAAGTGCACGATATTCGCTAGTTAAGCTTTCTCCTAGTACCGGTCGCAAACATCAGCTTCGTCGGCACATGGTTCATATTCGTCACCCCATTATCGGCGACACGACCCACGGGGACGGCAAACAAAACAAATTCGCCAAGCAGCACTTTAATTTTAACAATTTGGCCTTAAGTTGTACTCAAATGGGCTTTTCTCATCCTATCACTGGAAAGTGGGTAACGATTAATTCACAGATGCACAGTGAAATGCGACTATGGCTCGAAAAATTAGCGCCGTTTTGCGTTTAGGTTGATAAAATAGTAAGAATTTCCGCCTGTCGACAAAGGCGACGATCATTGGTTTAAGAGGTAAAAATGGCAACATTGAAAATTATTGCGGGTACAGTTTACGGCAATGCGCAACACGTAGCTGAGCAGGTGGAAGAGAACTTAGCTGAACAGGGCGTGGATTGCTCACTTGAAAGCGACCCGTCGGTTGCAGATTTTACTGATGCCGACGCACTTTTGATCATTACCTCTACAACAGGGCAGGGCGATGTACCACCAAACCTTGAGTTTGTGTTTTCAGATCTGAAAGACGAATCGCCAATGCTAACCGGCAAGCCATTCGCGGTAGCAGCGCTAGGCGATAGCAGCTATGGCGATAGTTTCTGTGGTGCGGGTAAACAGTTTCATGCGTTACTGACCGAGCTACAAGGTAACGCAGTTGCCGATATGTTAGAAGTTGACGCGATTGAAACCCTAGAGCCCGAAAAAGACGTAGTAGAGTGGGTTAACACCATTAAAGATAAGCTGTTGGCTTAAGTCTTAGGAGTGTCCTGATTACGAAAAGAAAGAGGCGCATAAGCGCCTCTTTTAATTTGTGAGTCTTTCAGCATGTGGCTCGGCTAATTGAAATTAACCCGAGCCGTTAGCGATAAGCCAGAAATACTGCTTATTCTACGCCGCGAAGTAGCGCGTTGATACCTACTTTCGCGCGGGTCTTCGCATCTACTTTCTTCACGATGATAGCGGCGTAAAGGCTGTATTTACCATCTGCGCTTGGCAGGTTACCCGCCACGACTACTGAACCTGCTGGTACACGGCCATAGTGAACTTCACCGGTTTCGCGGTCATAAATACGAGTGCTCTGACCGATGTAAACGCCCATTGAGATAACAGAACCTTCTTCAACAATCACGCCTTCTACGATTTCAGAACGCGCGCCGATAAAGCAGTTATCTTCAATAATGGTGGGGTTAGCTTGAAGTGGTTCTAATACGCCGCCAATACCCACGCCACCTGAAAGGTGAACATTCTTACCAATTTGCGCACACGAGCCTACTGTCGCCCATGTATCAACCATAGTACCTTCGTCAACGAACGCACCAATGTTTACGTAAGAAGGCATAACAACCACGTTCTTGCCTACGAATGTACCCGTACGTACCGCTGCTGGTGGAACAATACGCGCGCCGTCAGCCGCAAACTGTTCAGCAGTATAGTTTGTATACTTAAGCGGTACTTTGTCATAAAACTTACTTTCGGCGCCTTCAATCACATCGTTGTTGTGAAGACGGAAGAAAAGTAGAACAGCTTTTTTAAGCCATTGATGTACTACCCATTCGCCAGCAATTTTTTCTGCAACGCGCGCTTTACCTGTGTTTAAAAGGTCAATAGCTTGTGCTACTGCATCTCTTACTTCATCAGGTGCAGATGAAGGGCTAATGCTATCGCGATTTTCGAAGGCGTCTTCAATGATGGCTTTCAATTCATTCATGGTATTGTGATATCTTCAAGTTGGTCGAGTTTAAACAGGATACGCTTTTTAAGGTTCACCTGTTGTTCTTGGGTTAATGCTTTGCCAGCCTCATTGCTGACGATAAAAATATCTTCGGCTCGCTCGCCAATGGTGGCAATTTTCGCAAGCTTAAGCGTCATATTAGTATCAACGAATGCGTGACCAATTTTAGCTAAAATGCCCGGAGCGTCTAGGGCTTCTAACTCAATAAGCGTGGCTTCATCGTTGATATTGAAAAAGCGTACCTTAGTAGGCACATCAAGTTGTTTCATTTGCCGAGGCAATTTACGCTTATTTTCGTGCGAACGCCCCGGCTTTTCAAGTTGGGCAGAAATAGCATTTTCAATGGACGCAATGCGAGACTCTGAGCTTATACGACTGCCGTCATTTTCAAGAATAAGCATGCTATCGAACACATAGCCATCTCTAGTTACGGTAACGTGGGCGTCGTGAATTGAACAGTTGCGACTGTCCAGCACTGACGCGACTTGCGCAAACAATGCTTTTCTATCTTTGCCGTAAACAAACACCTCAGTGCCACCTTTCGCACTGTTATCATTTGCTTTTACTAACAGGCCATCGTGCTCTGGTGTAAGCCATTCATTCTGAGCTTTAATAATTTCATCAGTATGCCACGCGATTTGAGTAGGCTTAAAGCGAACAAAGTAATCGTCGTCCAGGCGGGCCCACAATGCATCAATAGCAACAGGCTCAATAGCGCGCTCTTGCAAAATTTGCCTTGCTTGGTGTTTGTGAGTAGTTACTCGCTCGTTCAATGTTACTTGACACTGTAGTCCATTATCCAATGCCTTTTGCGTCATTAAATATAATTCGCGAAGTAAAGATGCTTTCCAGTCGTTCCAAAGGTTGTCATTGGTGGCACGAATATCGGCAAGGGTTAGCGTATAAAGCAAATTAAGGTGATTGTGGCTTCTTACCGCGCCAGCAAACTCGCTTATAACGTCTGGGTCATAAATATCGCGGCGTTGGGCTACCACTGACATCAGTAGGTGGTTTTCTACAAGCCATGCAATCATTTCAGCATCGTCGCTGGGAACATCGTGTTGCTGACAGAACTTTGCTACATCTTGGGCGCCTAATGTGGAATGATCGCCATTTCTACCTTTGGCGATATCGTGGAAAATAGCAGCGATATAAAGCACTTCTGGTTTATCGAGGTTTCTACAAATTCTGCCGCAGCGCGGGAAGTCCTTATTTGCCTTTGAGAAAAAGTAGTTAACGTGCTTTACTAGTCGATGCGTGTGCTCGTCAACCGTGTAGGCATGAAATAAGTCAAACTGCATCATACCTACAATGGCATCCCATTCAGGAAGATAAGCTTGTAAAATGCCGTATTGATGCATGATGTCCCATGCAAAATCAAAGAACTCTGGCTGTTTCATTAAGCGCATGAATTTTTCGCGGCACAGTGGGCGCTCAACATAGTATTCTGCTTCAAAAGCGCGGTGAGCGTTGCGCAGCTGACGTATGCAAATCGTACTGAGGCCTTGTACTTCTGGCGTGTTGGCCACCAAATGCAGAAAGTCCAAGATTGCTTCGGGAGAGGAGAACACGGTTTCGTGTCGTGGCGATATCATATTATCGAGCAGCTCGAAATCTTCGTTTATGATCACGCTTTTCTGAACGCTTTGATTCAGCATGTCGTACTTGAAGCGCTGAAGCAGCATTTGATTCAGTTCAGACACCCGCGCCACTGTGCGGAAAAAGTCCCGCATCATTTTTTCGACAGACGATTTACCTTCTTCACCATACCCCATCATTTTTGCAACGTCAGGTTGGTAATCAAACAGCAGCCGGTTTTCGCTTCTGCCTGCAACCAGATGCAGTGCACAACGCATTTTCCAAAGGTGCATGCGACAAGCAATTAATTCACTGTGCTCTTGTTCTGTAAAGTAGCCGTGGCCTACTAAATTCCAGCCGTCGTATTCTTTAAAATGCTTTTTGGCGACCCAGCCAATAGATTGAATATCACGCAAACACCCGGGGTTTTCTTTGATGTTAGGTTCAAGGTTATAAGCGGTACCGTTGAATTTGGCGTGGCGTTTTTTCTGCTCGTCGTACTTGGCTGAGAAAAACGCTTTGCTCGACCATGAGTTTCGACCGTTAACTTCATCCCACAATTTATCAAAGGTGGCTTCACTGCCGCAAAGTAATCGGCTTTCCACTAAATTGGTCGCAATCGTAATATCGTCTTTTGCTAGCTTGACCGTTTCTTTGATAGTGCGAACTGACTGGCCAACATCTAATTTGATATCCCATAAAAGGGTGATGAACATGCCAATTTTTTCTTGTACATCGGGCTTAAGCTTCTTTTTACTAACTATGAGTAAATCGATGTCTGAATGAGGTTGCAGATGACCACGGCCGTAACCACCAACGGCGCAAAGCGATAATTCGTCGACGGTATCTAAACCATAAAGTTGCCAAAGATGACAAAGCAACGCATCGACGAACTGTGCACGACCGGTAACGAGTTGATTAACCGGCGTAGCGTCGAAGGACTCCGTTATCCAGGCATAACTGGCTTCCACGCACGATTTAATGGCGGGGATTTCATCAACAGAGCTAATTGTGTCGATATTCTTTATCAGTGATTGCAGCGTCAAAATACACCTTTGAAATAGACTTCTTTTTAGACGCTAAGAACAATAGCATGAATTGCTAGTAGTTCGCAGTAGCAAATTAATGCATAAGTTAGGTTGAATTGTGAATATTTATGGTTTTTTGTTATAGGTGTGTAGCGCAGTAAATATGAGGGGAGTGGGCACACGATGCCGAACTTTGATAGTTGGAATTTGAGCTAACGAGCCAATAAAAAAGCAGCCGCGAATTCAACGGCTGCTTTGCATAATTCGATAGACTCAATCTTCTGTAATCATATTTTTAACGCGATTATTCGAAACGTTATCAATATTGTCGAAGTCGATTTATCCGTGAGAAATGATGCGTTCCAAGGTTTCTTCTTCGCGAAGCGTAAGAATCTCAACGCCGGTTTCAGTGACCAATAGGGTGTGCTCCCATTGGGCGCTTAAACTTCTGTCTTTAGTTACCACAGTCCATTGGTCTGGTAGCACTTTTGAGTAGCGCTTGCCTGCGTTTACCATAGGTTCGATGGTAAAGCACATGCCTGGCTCTAACACATCACCCGTCCCTGGCTTACCGTAGTGAACAATTTGTGGTTCTTCGTGGAAACTAGCGCCAATACCGTGGCCGCAGTATTCACGAACTATTGAATAGTTATGCGCTTCAGCATGGGTTTGACAAATATGACCGATATCGCCAAGACGCATGCCCGGTTTCACTTGCTCAATAGCTTTGTACAAGCATTCTTGGGTAACGCGAATTAGGCGTTCTGCAAGAATAGAAGGCTTACCCACCACAAACATTTTTGACGTATCGCCATGATAGCCATCTTTGATAACTGTCACGTCGATATTAATGATGTCGCCGTCTTTCAGTTTCTTGTCAGAAGGAATACCGTGGCAAATACAGTGGTTTACCGACGTACAGATAGACTTTGGAAAAGGCGGGTGGCCGTAGTTTAAAGGCGCAGGTACCGCTTTTTGCTCATTTACAATGTAGTCGTGGCAAATAGTATTTAGCTCATCAGTGGTAACGCCTTTCTTTACGTAAGGCCCTATCATAGTAAGCACTTCGGCTGCCAATTTACCGGCTACGCGCATTTTTTCGATTTCTTCTGGGGTTTTGATAATAGCTGTCACAGCGCCTCTCAAATCGTTTGAAACTAGTTTGATGAAGAATTTTGATTACTTACGCATTATAACACTATTCAGGTCATTCTTAGTAAGGTGATGATATTGTTGGTTTTTATCTGCTAAAGGCAGAGATGGAAAGCGAGCTCATTAAGGGTTCTATACTTTCTTTAACCTAAATACTTCAAATTGTCGCTTTTTACCCTCAAAACTTGAGGCTTAGGTGGTATTGTGGTATAAAGCGCGCGCCCTGACGGAAAGCTCATTTTGCCACGTGCATTTGGCACCGTTTTAGAGGGTAAATTTATTTTATTAAAACACACATATACCGACACTTCGTATCGGGGTGTTCAGTTCAATTTAGGTTGGTCTGAATCGATACAAGGGGTATATGGAGGCCTAACCCCAAGAGGAAAATAAAATGGCTAATGTTTCTATGCGTGACATGCTGAAAGCAGGTGTGCATTTCGGTCACCAAACTCGTTACTGGAACCCAAAGATGAAGCCTTTCATCTTCGGCGCTCGTAACAAAGTTCATATCATCAACCTTGAAAAAACGGTTCCACTTTTCAACAACGCACTTAACTACCTTTCAGGTGTTGCGTCTAAGAAAGGTAAAATCCTTTTCGTTGGTACTAAGCGCGCAGCTGGCGAAGCAGTTAAAGATGCTGCTCTTAAGTGCGACCAGTACTACGTAAACAAGCGTTGGTTAGGTGGTATGCTGACTAACTGGAAAACAGTACGTCAGTCAATCAAGCGTCTTAAAGATCTTGAGCAGCAAAGCCAAGACGGTACGTTTGAGAAGCTAACTAAGAAAGAAGCACTTATGCTTCAGCGCGAAATGGACAAGCTTGAAAACAGCCTTGGCGGTATCAAAGACATGGGCGGTCTTCCAGACGCGATCTTTGTTATCGACGCAGATCACGAGCACATTGCTGTAACAGAAGCTCGTAACCTAGGTATTCCTGTTGTTGGTGTTGTTGATACTAACTCTAACCCAGACGGTGTTGATTACATCATCCCTGGTAACGACGATGCTATCCGCGCTATCCAACTTTACTTGGATGCTGCTGCAAACGCTATAAACTCAGGTCGCGAAAGCAACCTTGAAGTACAAGCTGAGCAAGACGACTTCGTAGAAGCAGCAGAGTAATTCTGATTGCTTACTGTCATATCTTAATAATATGGCAGTACTACAATACGAAACGTATTGAGAGGGGCGACATCGCCCCTTTTACCTAACGAATTTATATTTAATGCTGAGGAATTGAAAAATGGCAGTGACTGCAGCACTAGTTAAAGAACTGCGCGAACGTACTGGCGCAGGTATGCTGGATTGTAAAAAAGCCCTGGTTGAAACGGATGGTGACATTGAGTTAGCCATTGAAAACATGCGTAAATCAGGCCAAGCGAAAGCGGCTAAAAAAGCAGGCCGTATCGCAGCTGAAGGTGTAATCCTTACTAAGGTTGAAGCGGGTCGCGCGACTATGCTTGAACTAAACTGTGAAACTGACTTCGTAGCACGTGACGAAGGTTTCCTTAAATTTGGTAACGAGCTTCTAGAAGTAGCAGCTGCTAACAACATCAACGACATCGAAGCGCTTAACGACGCAGACATGAACGGCGTTAAAGTTAGCGAAGCGCGTGACGCACTTGTTGCTAAAATCGGCGAAAACATCTCTCCTCGTCGCGTTATCAACGTTGAAGGCGATACACTAGGCGCGTATGTACACGGCGGCCGTATTGGTGTTATCTCTATTCTTACTGGCGGTGACGAAGAGCTTGCGAAAGACGTTGCAATGCACGTTGCAGCTGCAAGCCCGCAGTTCGTTAAGCCTGAAAACGTTCCAGCAGAAGTTGTTGAGAAAGAGAAAGAAATCCAAATCGAAATCGCTATCCAGTCTGGTAAGCCAGCTGATATCGCTGAGAAAATGGTTGCAGGCCGCATGAAGAAGTTCACTGGCGAAGTGAGCTTGACTGGTCAGCCTTTCGTTAAAGATCCTTCAATCTCTGTTGCTGAGCTTCTTAAGAACAACAGCGCAGACGTAATCAACTTCGTACGTTTCGAAGTTGGTGAAGGTATCGAGAAGAAGACTGAAGACTTCGCTGCTGAAGTAGCAGCTCAAATGGCTGCTGCTAAGAAATAATTGAGTGTTTATCTTTTGCATTAAGCAATAGTTAGATAAACTACAAAGCACCTCTTAGGAGGTGCTTTTTTATAGCTGAACGTCTTTAGTGTTGCCATTGCAATGCGTAAGTGTGAAGCTAGGCGAGATTAAGTACGCGCCTGCCTGACAAACGAAAGCGCTTTGTCCTATGTTTTTTACATCAGTGGCTTGTTGAAAGACATAGGACAAAACGGGTTTACGAGGACAATTCAAACTATGAGTATCACACCAAAATCAGCATACCGACGCATTTTGTTAAAGCTTAGTGGTGAAGCCCTAATGGGGGCGGAAGGCTTTGGCATAGACCCTAAAGTGCTAGATAGAATGGCGCAAGAAATTAAAGAGCTGGTTGAACTTGGTGTTCAAGTTGGTCTTGTTATCGGTGGTGGTAACTTGTTCCGTGGCGAAGGCTTAGCAAAAGCGGGAATGAACCGCGTTGTTGGCGATCACATGGGAATGCTGGCTACCGTAATGAATGGCTTAGCCATGCGCGATGCGCTTCATCGTGCATTTGTAAATGCGCGAATGATGTCAGCAATACCGCTAAACGGTGTTTGCGATGCCTACAACTGGGCAGAAGCCATTAGCCTTCTTAAGTCAGGCCGTGTTGTTATCTTCTCTGCCGGTACAGGCAACCCTTTCTTCACCACAGACTCAGCGGCTTGTTTACGCGGTATCGAAATTGAAGCCGATGCGGTATTGAAAGCGACAAAAGTTGATGGTGTTTACAGCGATGATCCGGTGAAAAACCCAGAAGCAACGCTTTACGAAGAACTGACTTATCAAGAAGTACTAGAAAAAGAACTTAAAGTGATGGACTTGTCAGCGTTTACTTTGGCGCGCGATCACAGCTTGCCAATTCGCGTATTCAACATGAATAAGCCAGGTTGCCTGAAGCGTGTTGTGATGGGCGAAAAAGAAGGTACTGTTATTCGCCACGCTGACAACGATTAATTAAGAACAATAGGATACAAATCGTGATTGATGAAATTGAATTAGATGCGCAAGAGCGCATGGAAAAAAGCCTAGTTTCTCTTAAGGGCCAATTCAGCAAAATCCGCACAGGTCGTGCGCATCCAAGCCTTCTAGATGGCATCATGGTACCTTATTACGGCGTAGACACGCCGCTAAAGCAAGTGGCTAACGTCGTTGCAGAAGACAGTCGTACTCTAGCGTTAACTGTGTTTGATAAAAGCGCCATTCAAGCGGTAGAAAAAGCCATTATGCAGTCTGATTTGGGTTTAAACCCAATGAGTGCAGGTGGTTCAATTCGTATTCCACTTCCTCCACTTACTGAAGAGCGTCGTAAAGACCTTATCCGCGTTGTTCGCAATGAAGCGGAAGGTGGTCGTGTCGCTATCCGTAACATCCGTCGTGACGCGAACGGTGACATCAAAGATCTTCTTAAAGAAAAAGAAATCAGTGAAGATGAGAGCCGCGCTGCTGAAGAGAACATTCAATCTATTACTAACGATTTCATTAAGAAAGTTGACAGCATGCTTGCTGACAAAGAAAAAGAACTAATGGAAGTATAAGTAAGTATTATGATTGGAAAGCGTTTAAGCGCAGCCAAATCGACAAAAGCAGAGGTGCCAGCAGAATCTGCTGGCCCGAAGCATGTTGCAATCATTATGGATGGCAATGGTCGATGGGCGCAAAAGAAAGGGAAAATTCGTACCTTTGGTCATAAAGCCGGGGTAGAGTCTGTTCGTTCTGTTGTGCGCTTTGCACGTCAAAACGGTATTGAATCACTTACGCTATTCGCGTTTTCAAGTGAGAACTGGAAACGTCCTGAGGAAGAAGTCAGTGTCTTAATGGAGCTGTTCAATCTTGTCCTCAATAGCGAAGCAAAAAGACTACACAAGAACGGTGTACGTCTACAGGTTATTGGTGATGTTGAGGCGTTTGATGCCAAGCTGGTCGAAAAAATTCGTAAAGCTGAAGACATGACCAAAGATAACAAAGATTTGGTCTTAAATATCGCCGCAAATTACGGTGGTAGATGGGACATTGTAAACGCGGCTAAGCAGCTTGCTACGCAAGTGAAAAGCGGCGAGCTTGATGTGGAAAGCATCTGTGAAGACGCACTGAATGCGCACATTTCAACAGCTAACCTTCCTGAGTTAGACCTTCTTATTCGCACAGGTGGCGAACACCGTATTAGCAACTTCTTGCTGTGGCAATGTGCCTATGCAGAGTTGTACTTTACCGACGTACTATGGCCCGACTTCAACGAAGACGTGTTTCAATTGGCCGTAGACGATTTTAACGTTCGCCAACGTCGCTTCGGTTTAACCGGTGAACAGGTAGTCACAGCCGATGGTTAACACCATACAGGCAATTATCAGGCTTGCCCTGGTAACGATAGCCAAGGGCAAATTATGCTAAAACAACGAATAATAACTGCATTAATCCTCGCGCCACTGGCGCTTTACGCTATTCTTTTTCTTCCTATTTTTTGGTTTGAAATAGCCATTGCTGGTGTTGTCGGCATTGGCGCTTATGAATGGGCGAATATGTCGGGCGTATGTGAACGTCCTAAAAAGCTCATTTATATGGCAGGTGCCTTTGCCATATGTATAGCCTTGTCTCTTATTGTTGATGCCAGCACGATTTGGTATCAAGGCCAATTACATGGTTTATACCGTGTCATATTAACGGTTGCCGTATTATGGTGGATAGCGTCTTTATTTATGGTGCTAGCCTATCCCAAATATTCCAAGTTCTGGAAAGACAGTCGCAGCGTTAGAACCCTATTTGGGGCACTTACGCTTATACCCACATGGGTAGCGGTTGTTGCGCTTCGTACGAGCTTGCACGATGTTGATCCTTTCTACGGTGCTTCACTCATCTTCTATGTGCTGGGGATTGTTTGGGCTGCAGATATAGGTGCATTCTTTGTTGGCGTAAAATTCGGACGCCATAAGCTACGCCCTAACGTATCGCCAGGTAAAAGTTTAGAAGGCTTGTTAGGCGGTATTGCAGCTTCATTCGCTATTATCGCTTTTGCGGCCCTTCACTATCAGGTAGAGCCTTCGCGTATTTGGCTTCACCTTGCTATTGGCGGTATTACGGTGGCTGTTTCCGCCCTTGGCGATTTAAACGAAAGCATGCTTAAGCGTTGTGCGGGCATTAAAGACAGCGGCAAAATTCTCCCTGGACACGGTGGTGTACTCGATAGAATCGACAGCTTAACCGCGGCATTCCCTGTTTTTGCGTTCTGCTATGTAACCTGGATGGCGTAATGCAAACAGTAACAGTGTTAGGGGCCACAGGCTCCATTGGTTGTAATACACTCGACGTAATAAACCGCCACCCAGACAAATATCGCGTATTTGCTATTACTGGCAACTCACAGCTTGAATTGCTTATGGAGCAGGCCCAGAAATGCGCGCCGCGCTATGTGGTAATTGCTGATGACGCTAACTACAAACTAGCCTGTGAGTTAGCATCCCAGTACGGTGTGGATGCAGAAATTCTCTCTGGTGCTAAGGCGCTGGAAGAAGTATCCAGCGCGCCTGAAGTTGATGCTGTAATGGCAGCCATTGTGGGTGCAGCAGGGCTTTTACCCACACTGGCAGCAGTAAAGGCGGGTAAACGGGTTTTGCTTGCCAATAAAGAAGCGTTAGTCATGTCTGGTGCTTTATTTATCGAGGCTGCGAACCAAAGCGGCGCTGAAATTCTTCCTATTGACAGCGAACACAACGCCATATTCCAGTGCCTACCGCACGATTATGAATACGGTAACTTTGCCGCATCCGGCATTCGTAAAATTCTCTTAACGGGTTCTGGTGGTCCGTTTAGAGAAAGACCGCTTCATAGCTTCTCGTCAATTACAATTGATGAAGCCAGTACACACCCTAACTGGTCGATGGGCAGAAAAATTACAATCGATTCTGCAACTATGATGAACAAGGGGCTGGAGTTCATTGAAGCCTGTTGGTTGTTCGGTGCTGGTGCAGATGATATTGATGTGGTTATTCACCCGCAAAGTATTATTCATTCTATGGTGCAATATGTTGATGGCTCGGTGATCGCACAAATGGGCAATCCTGATATGCGTACCCCTATTGCTTATGGTTTGGCGCATCCTGAGCGAATCGAAGCTGGCGTGACGCCGCTCGACTTTTCTGACATTGGCAATTTCAGTTTCCAAACCCCTTGTTTTGAGCGTTATCCGAATTTGAAGCTGGCTATTGATGCGTGTAAAGAAGGGCAATGTGCAACAACACGAGTGAACGCGTCAAACGAAGTGGCTGTCGACGCCTTTCTAGAAGGCAAAATTCAGTTTTGCGATATTGCTAAAGTAAATGACGCCACGCTTAATGCTATGCCCAATGTGTCGGTGAATTCTATTCAGCAAATATTAGAGCAAGACAGCCTTGCAAGAGCAAAAGCTAACGAGATTATTCGAGGTAAATTCCAGTGCTAGCATTTTTATGGAGCCTTGGTGCATTCATTGTAGCCTTAGGTATTTTGGTTGCTGTACATGAATGGGGGCACTTCTATGTGGCTCGTAAATGCGGTGTGCAGGTAGAGCGCTTCTCAATTGGTTTTGGAAAGCCTATATGGCGTAAAACAAGTAAATCAGGCACAGAATATGTCATCGCTATGATCCCATTAGGTGGATACGTGCGCATGCTCGATGGACGTATTGATGACGTACCGCCTGAGTTAGAAGACAAAGCGTTTAACAATAAACCCGTTTTGCAGCGCATGGCGGTTATTGCTGCTGGCCCTGGCGTTAACTTTATTTTTGCGTTTTTCGCACTGTGGTTGATGTATCTGGTGGGGCTGGAAACGGTTAAGCCAGTAGTTAAACAGGTAGAGCCAGAGAGCATCGCA
>NZ_JAFLMX010000021.1:0-10892 GCF_017849675.1 Alteromonas sp. AO-Serp | reverse complement strand
GGTGAGCGTGGCTCTATGCGAGGTAATGAAAAGCCTCTACCTGAAGGTGCGATACTAAAAGAGCACTTTCAATCAGTTACGTCTGCAACGACGTACGTAACGAAGAAAGGGCCAAGTGAACAGGCGTTAGCGCCAAGAAATGACGGCTTAGAGATCGTGGCAGTTAATCACCCTAACAGTTTGTTTGCCAACGAGAGTTTTAATTTCAAAGTTCTGTTTAACGGTAAGCCTGTTACCGATCATGAAGTCTCGGTGTACCAAGGAAAAGATCAGTTCGCCGAAGAATCTGATGTAGAAAAATTAACGACAAATGCCAAAGGGCAAGCGTCATTTACTCCTTCAGCACAAGATGTCTATTTGATGCAAGTAAGACTGCGTACCGACGCGCCTGAGGGTGCAGACGTGCCTACCTATAGTTACACCACCACACTTTCGTTCGAAGCCTACTAATTAACAAGGGTACAAGGAGATAATTATGTTGAAAACAGTAAGTTTAGCCGTTGTATCTGCGCTTTGTATTAGCGCTTCGGCAGTAGCTGCACCACATAGCGCCAGCGGCATTATATTGACCTATGACTTAAGCAAAGACGAGTCACTTCCATTAGAAGAGTTCGTTGATGCCAGACGCGCTCGCTTCAATGCGTCTGATACCAACAAAGACGGTGTACTTGATGAAAGTGAATATGTTTATGAGTGGGAAGGCAAAGTAGAAAAACGGTTAGCTGAAGACAGAAAAGCATCGGTAAAACAAACTCACATACGTTTCCATGCTGTTGACAGCAACGATGACGAGTTCATTACTATTGATGAAGTAAACGCGGTGGGTGAGCGAAGTTTCTCGCGTATGGACAGTGATAATGATGGTGTTGTTGCACTGGGCGACCCTGAGCCAGCACCCCGTCGCTCGGCGTCACAGGAAAAAGATGACAAACCTGAGCTAGTACAGCGCCCTATGTTGCGCATGCCGACCAGTCACAATATTGAAGGCTTTGTCACCTTATACGACCAAAACGGTGACGAAAAGGTAACAAAAGAAGAGTTTCACGCCGTTCGCAAAGCGCAATTCCAGCGTACAGACGAAAACAGTGATGACAAGCTTACAGAGCAAGAATACGTGCTTGAGTTTGAAGACAGGCTGGATGCACAGATCGAGAAGACCCATGAAGGGCAAATTAAACAAACTTACGTTCGCTTTGAAGTTCTTGATACAGACGAGAATGGCAAAATGACATTTTCAGAGTACATGGTGTCTGGGTTTAATGCCTTTCATCGCTACGACACTAATGGTGATGGCTACTTAACGTTAGCTGATCCAGCGCCTGCGCCACGTCAGCAGGAGCAAAGTGACACTACCACTGCACAAGTCAGCGAATAATGGTTGGGCGTTTCCTTTTATATCTGGCGGTATTTACCGCCAGCTATGCTGTTAAGGCCGAGTTGTATGTGTTTCCTGCACCATCACCAGAAGCAACCTCCCACACGCTTAACACAGAAATAACCCTGTACGAAGAGCAGACACTTAGCGCCATTGAGCAAAAGAATATTGATCTACTGATTAAAGACACCTATCAAACGCTAGATAAATCAAACGCAACGAGTGCGCTTAGCGAAATTAATCAACGTTACGAAGGTACACTTCCGGCGTGGCTGTACAGTGCCATTAAGCGGTGCGAGGATTGGTTTAATCGGACTGAAGGTAACATAAGCTGCCGCAACGGTGCGCTTTATGACTATTGGGCCGAATATGTTCAAGGTAAGCATGACCTTTCGCGTCGCGAAGTGAGACGTCTTGCTCGTGTGGCGCGCATTGCTGAGGTCAATTTTAATGACGATAACAGCGTGGCATTCGCGTCACCTATCCAGTGGGATTTATCCGAGTTCACAGCTTCTCTTGCCGTAGATCGCATTGCTCACTACCTGACATCAATTAATATTCGTTCTTACCACATTAGCGCGCAAGGGCTAGAAACCCACGCGTCGAACCAAGGTTTTAGTTGGCAGGGGACCGTGGTGCAAGAGGCTGTAATTCAAAATGGCCGCGCAACGGACGCTGTTAGTAATCCAAGCACCATCGCATACATCAGGCCGTGGCAACGCCCAGTACTTTCTACTTCAAAGCTGGCGTCTTTAAAAAAGGGCGTGTTAAGCCACAGTGACGGTTGGCCTAGCGCCAAGTTTCAAGCCATATCAGTGGCGGATAACGCATTTGAAGCCATGTTGTTAGCACACTTTTCGGCAACCAAAACAGCGCAGCAAGCCATGGAGTTAGTTAACGCGAACCCATCACTAGCGCTGAAGTTAATTGATGAAAATGGCAGGGTATTTACCAGCAACACCTATACGGCTCGCACGTCGGGTAAAAACAAGGCTGAAAAAAATGGCCACGCCATCTCAATTGATATCACCTTACCGCTATTTGACATTGCAGATTATCGCGGTCCTTACGTAAGCGTGTGGATAAGCGACGAAAAGAACCGGCTAGTAAAAAGCTTGGCGCTTCGCGGCACCAGTGAAAGATGGCTAGGCGAGCTGCGCACATGGTGGCGAAGAGTGGGTCGGAAAAATGAAGGTTTAGTCGATGGGTTTGCCGGGGCTACAAAGAAAAACGCGCCCTTGCACATAGAGTGGGATGGATTGGACGATTTTGGACAAAGCGCAAACTCGTCGTCGCTAATACTTCACATTGAAGTGGCGAGAGAACACGGTGGTCGAAGCTATGAGAAAATTCCATTTACCTTTGATAGCCTGACTTCACCAATAACCGTAACGGGCACGGATGAAATCGCGTCTATTACACTTTCACTAATAAATTAGTCGTCAATCTTAAAATTGCAGTAACGTAACGAGCACTACCAAAGGCAGCTATCGCAAATCGCTATCTGAAGTTTTCATAGCCCTCATTATTAGGGCTGAGCGTTTTACCCTTTAAACGTGATACTGGCGTTTGCGGTTAGCCTGCCTTCTTTCACATCAGCATAATCCGAAATATCGTTAGGTAAACAGCCGCTGTGCAGCAAGTTGGCTGGATACAACACGGCGCGATTAAACATAGGCTCAATACGGGCGATTTGGGTGAACATGGCGGTATCACCGTTTATGTACGCTTTAGGTGGTAACCCTACGCTGGTGGCTTGACGTTTTAAGGTTTTAAAATAGCCTTCGTATTGCGCGGCATTAACCCGCTCTAACCCCGTTTCAATATGTCGATAGAATGCAGTACCGCCCAAAGGCGCGCTAAACAGATAGTGCACCAATGCCCATTCATTATCCTTTTGCGTATCGATGTGCGGAATACATTGAATGGGCGACAAACTTTTCGGCGCTTGATTGGCTATGGAAAGTTGCACTAGGGGTATTTGAAGCGGCTTTTCCACGCCAAAATCTTGTAGCCCATTATGCGAAGCAAGTTGACTAAACAGCAGTGGAAGCGAGGTATGTAGGTGTTCGACATACTCCTGGGGCGGGTGACTTCTCACCCCCGGATAAAAGTCGCCATCTAGTTTTGTAAATGGGTGGTGTTGAGCAATTGTTTCTACCAAACTCAGCGGGTCTGGTATGAAACCATCGATAACAACAATCGGTGTGGCTTGCTCACCAACCTTAATCAATTCGTAGTTTGAAACCATGCGTCTGCGTTTTTATTCGCCTTGTTCTTCTTGTCGATAAGGGCATAGATTTGTGCGTTTGACGCTATGAGCGTGTAAATGCTTTGCAGCATGTGTTGTGCATGCAAATCAGCAATCGCGTCAGCACTAAGCGCCGCTAGCTTATCTTCATCAATGGTATATAACCCTGTTATAGACGTTTTGCTTTCGTTTTCAAAGGTAATATCTAGAGTGAATGGTGTAATAAGGTTGTGCTGTTGTAGGGCGGCAATAAAACGCTGATTTTGCGTTTCACCGTCAAGAAGCTGAGCAAGGATCTGCTGCTTCTCCAACAGGTAGTTGCTAGGCTCTCCTGTGTTATCAAAGAGCGGCGTTCCTTTTTCTTCGCTTACTGAGGCATTATCCATATCAATGCACAGCACCCGGTTACTGCTGTCAGCGCTTTGCGCTTCCGTTCCTACATAAAAAGGCAAGCGTTCAAACTGTGCCGGAATATAAACCGCATTCCATTCACCTTGCTGCCAAAATAGGTTTTCCTTTTCTTCAAAACCTAACAAGGCAGATAAGCCAAATTGTCCCGAGTCGTCAAACTTGGTGATCACCACGGGATAATGCACCACTAGCTTGTTTAGCTCAGAGACCACCACAGGAACAAGGTGCTGATTGGCACTTAGTGACAATGCATCGTCGGTTACTTTCAAATCTGCATGCTGTTTATTATTAATGGCAACCATATGAGTCATACGTAGGTCCTGCTTATTGATTTGCTGTTAAACGGCCTGCAGGCCGAATTGGTGAATTTTATTAATAAGTTCGCGATGTTTAGGCAGTTTCTCCACCGCCATGCCGCGAGCTTTTCTGTTCTGCATCAACTGTTGCTTAGCAAAGTCGGCGTTCACCCATTGCTGATGTGCGCCTAAATCTGAGGTAAACCCCATGCCGTACAGGACATACTGATAGCTTGCCGCGGGGAATACCTCGTTGTTGCTGGTAAAGTCTTTGTCACTAGGCGGGTGGTATTGCCACAGTGCGAGTAATTCTTTTAATGAGTCTGGAATACTATGACTATCGCGATTGTCCCGCCAAAATGCGCTGTCTTCTCGCTTACTTAGCATGTAATGAAGCTTTAAAAAGTCGATAATTCGCTGCCAACGGTAGGAAAAGGTGTCATTGAAGCGCTTCGCCATAATATCCATCACGGCTCGGTTTGCGGGTAACTGTTCGGCAATCATTGAGGCAGACAGCTCAACCAGTACAAGCGCTGAGGCTTCTAAAGGCTCTAGAAAGCCCGCCGCTAGCCCAACAGCCACGCAGTTATTTTGCCAAAAGCGCTGCCTGTGTCCGCTTTGAATAGTAATGTCTTTTACGTTTATCCCATCTATGCCGTTTAACGTGCTGGTTTGGCGAACGTATGTGTCTAAGCGAGCATAGGCGTCATCTTTACTCTGATGCCTACTGGAATAGACGTGGCCTACACCTCGGCGTGACTGCAAACCGATATCCCAAATCCAACCGGCGTCTTGTGCGGTGGAGATAGTGTGGGATGCAATAGGACTTTGCGGGGTGTCATAAGGCACGTGTACTGCTAATGCTCGGTCGATAAAAAGTACATCGTCACAGGGAATAAACGGCACCTTGAAGTGTTCGCCGAGCAGCATAGATTTGAAGCCGGTACAGTCAACAAAGAGGTCGCCTTCTACTGTTACCCCTTGCTCGGTATGAAGGGCTTTGATATCGCCGTTATTGCTGCTTTCGACGCGGTTAACGTCGGCCAGCACATGGTGTACACCTAGTTTTTCCGTGCAGTGTTTGGTTAAAAAGGCGGTAAATTTTCCTGCATCTAGGTGATAAGCATAGTTAGCGGTGCCTGCAAACTCTGCGTGGCGTATGCTTTTAGGTGCACAACCTGCTTCGCATATAGCTTCCTGAACACATACTGCATGGGAAAAAGACTCGTTTAATTCTGGTGCTACAGTCTGCCAGTAAGGACCTAAATTTGTTTGCGAAAACCCTTGGGGCAGCATGAGAGGGTGGTAGTAAAAATCGTGCTCTTCACCAGTGGTCCACTTAGCAAACTTTGCTCCTTGCTTGAATGTGGCGTCGCATTCTTTGATGAAAGTGGTTTCGCTAATACCCAATGCAATTAGTGTTGAGCGCATGGTTGGCCAGGTGCCTTCGCCCACGCCAATAATAGGCACATTGGGGCTTTCTATTAAGGTTACTTTAATGTCTTTGCGGGTAGCGCATTGATGTTGCGCTGCAATACGACCAGCCGTTAGCCACCCTGCGCTACCGCCACCAACTACTACAATGTGCGTTATGGGAGTTGCTGTTGTCATACTGATTTCCTGAATAAAAACTGTGGCTACCAAATGGTAGCCACGAATGTGGGACCAACAAATGTCGGCCCCAATTACGCGAAACTAAAAGTTTCCGCGCACACCGAAGGCCCAACGTCTGCCGCTGTCTTCAACCAACAGCAAGTGATTAGAGAAGCGACCGCGTTTATGTACAAACTCTTCTGTAAGGTTAATACCTTCAAAAAAGATTTCTACATTGTCTGTCACGCTGTAGCTACCGCTAATGTCAAGCTGTTGATAAGACTCAACAATGGTTGGGCCGTCACCCTGCCCTTGTGTTAACGACTGAACAAACTCATCACGCCAGTTATAGGCAAGGCGAATTTGATAATCGTCAGTTTCATAAAATGCCACCAAGTTGTATGAATCACTTAACCCGGTTAGTGCAAATACCTGATTAATATCGAATGGATCGAGTTCGGCGTCACTGTCAACGATAGTTCCGTTGGCAAGCACCCCAAAGCCATTATCGAAAGTGTGCTGAAGCGCAAGCTCGAAGCCGTCTACCGTTGCATCTTCACCGTTATTTGGCAGAGTATTGGTAAACACAGCAACGTCGTCACCCGCATCTGGCGCGCTAGCGTTAGTGCCTGTAGAAGGGTCGGTTAGCAAGCTGCCGTCAGCAAGCTCGAAGGTTTTGTCTTCTTGGCTATTAACAATAAAGTTCGATACCAACTTTCTGAAGTAACCAATCGATGCATAGCTTGCTTCGTCATAGTAATACTCAAGCGACAAGTCCAAGTTGTCCGATTTGAATGGCTCTAGTGCAGGGTTACCACTGGTAGACGTTAAGTCACCACCTTGGCGGGTGGTCGTAATTACGGTTACCGGCGACATGCTGTTAAGCGTAGGGCGAGTAATAGTTGAACTCGCCGCAAAGCGCGCAATTAAGTCGTCGGTAATTTCCAAACGTACGCTGAAGTTTGGCAATAGCACGTCGTAATCAGACTCAGTGGCAATACTTTGCGCATCGCCAAAACCAGCCAGCATTTCGGTTTGATCCAGAATCGTTAAGCCCGTTATTGGCGCTTGCGTTCCGTTAACCGTCACATCCGTCATTTCATAACGCACACCGGCGGTTGCGCTTAAGAACATGTCTGCAACTTCGCCTTCAAAGTCGAATTCCATATAGGTAGAGATAATATCTTCTTCAACTTCAAAGCTGTTGTTACGGCGCACCGCATCAAAACTAATCGAATCACCATTTACGCTCTGATAGTAAGATTCTAAAAACGCAAAGTTGGCTTCGCCATCATGGGCAAGCCAAGAGGTGGGCATGCGACCGCTACCACTTACGTCAGAAAGAAAATCGCTACCTGCGTCAAAAACGTATTGGCTTCCTGCCGGGATCTCAGGTAAGTCTGGGTAACCACAGTAAGTACAGTGAATACCTACACCTTCATTGTCCCAACGGGTAAGTGATTTGGTTTCGGTGCTGTACTGTGCGCCAAAGCGAATTTCAGTTAAGCCGCTGCCATCGGTTACGTATTCGCCGTCAAAGCGCAGCTGGCTCACTTCATCTTCTACCGCCCAGCCTCGACGCAGCATTACGTGAGCTCGGCTGTTCGCTTCATCAAGATGATTGCTCACACCATCAGGTGTCAGCGCAGGGTTGTATATAGGGAATCCGTCAGGACCAGTAACAATCGCGCCATCTAGTTCTTGCTGTCCGCTATAAATATTGTCATTAGGCGAAGCGAACATGCTGGCAACTGGTAAAATGTTGTCATCTACTTGGAATCGTACACGGTTGGCATAACCAATAAGTGAAAGCTGATCGCCGCCACCATTATTGGCTTCGCGTTCGGCTTCTGAATGACTTAAATCAAACGATAAATTCAGATTATCAGAGTACTGGTAATCAAAGTTAAGGCCTATGGCATAGGTATCAGTTAAACGGTCGAACGTTTTGGCGTGCATATCTGTCGCCAAACCTACCTCTTGGTATAAATCGACAATAGTACCGTTTGCATCAACCGTTGGGCTGCGGCGATTGCCGTTTTCATCAAACAGGCTGCCGTCATCACCTACACCCTGAATGTTAGGTGCGGTAAACCAGTGGCCGTACGACGTTGCTTCAGATTCTACGTCAAAATCTGAATACAGTGCGTCAGCAGTTACAACCAGTTTGTCGTTAGGTGCATATTGGAATACAAGATTAGCGTTTGTTCGGGTACGCTCTTCAAAGGTCACTTTGTGATCGTAGTTTCGCGGTGAAAATACATTGCCTGTCCAAGCGTCGCCTGACTGCGTAACAGGGTTTGGCACGCCAACGTTTTCTAGCCAACCGTCCATCTGAGCCTGGTTAAGGCGAGTCTCACGCTCTTGGTGTGAAACGGCAAGTAATACACCGAAGGTGTCGTCATTGAACGTGTTGCTAATAAGGCCAGAAAATTGCGGCGTAGTTTCTTCGCTATTTTCGTCGTACACGCCTTTTACCGAGCCCGCCATTTTAAAACCGTTTAATGCGAACGGGCGCGCGGTATTAATATTAATGGTAGAGCCTACACCACCAGACTGCATTGTGGCCGTTGACGTTTTATGCACATCAAGGCTGCTTACTAACTCTGAAGCAATCGTGTCGAAACTGAACGCACGCGAATCGTTTTCAGACGCCATTTGACGGCCATTTACCAACACGGTGTTAAACTGTGGTCCAAAACCACGTACGGTAATTAGCTGGCCTTCACCGCCTGAACGGTCGATAGATACGCCGGTAATACGCTGTAGTGATTCAGCTAAGTTGGTATCGGGAAAATCACCGATGTCTTCTGCGCTAATGGCGTCGACTACGCCAGCAGAGCTGCGTTTAACATCCATCGATTTTGCAACCGATGAGCGGATACCACTTACCTCAATCACTTCTACGTCTTTATTGGGTTGCGCGTCTTGGGCAAATGCACTATCCGCAGAAATAGCCGACGCTAAAACTGCTGCCACTGAGCATGCAAGCTTGGTTTTCCTATACATGATGGTGTGTGTCCTAATCGTTAATTTTAATGCGCCTTATGGTGTGCACCCCACTTGGCTTTCTCTCACAGCATTTCGCTGTTAATTCATCAAGACGACACGGTTTGTAAAATCCCCCAAAATTTTTTAACAATTTTTTTAAATTAATTGAATCACCTTATTTAAAAGGCGTGATTTCTTCGACATCGATTATCGTATTTCACCTTTACGTGTGTTTAAAAAGTGCACAATTATTAATGTATTCACAGAATAAATGCTTCTTTATCCACTTCATTTATCGCCTGTATGCCATTTCTATATAAATATTAGTTATGACTCGTAAGTAAATGATACTAGTGATGTATGCCCATATAGCGTAGCTTTGCCGCAGTTTCGCTTGAAAAATAAGCGGAATGAGGGGTGCTATTCGAAGCAAAATAAATACAGAAATTGCCTGTTCTGTTTTTGATTTTGCTAGAGAATGCTAGGCATAAGTGAATAAAATGGCTTAGTACTGTTTAAAGGGTGTCATTCTCGGATAGCCGGAATGTGAGGAGAAGCGTGTGAAAATCATAATATTAAATGAGTCAAAAGCGCCAGATCCGCTAAATAATGTGGAGAAGCGATGTGCGGCTACACCTAGTAGTGCACAGCGTCTGGTGAAAAAAGGGGCGACCTTACTGCTAGAAGCGGGGGCGGGCGTGCACTCAGGGTATTCAGATAAAGAATACAAAGATGTAGGCGTAACTGTCATCGATGATGTGAATGATGCATTATCAACAGCAGATATGCTCGTGGCGGTGAACAAACCCACCGATGCACAGCTAGCGTTGATGAAAAAAGGGGCCATTGTGGTAGGCCATCTCGACCCTTTCTTTCAGCAATCGCTTGTTGAGTCTATTGCAGAAAAGGGGCTAACCGCTATTTCTGTAGAGATGATCCCTCGTTCTTCTCGTGCACAAAAAATGGACGCATTGAGCTCGCAAGCGAGTCTTGCGGGTTACGTAATGGTGATGCAGGCGGCGAATCAGTTGCCATCAATATTACCTATGATGATGACACCGTCAGGAACAATAAAACCAGCAAAGGTATTTATTATTGGAGCTGGCGTAGCGGGTCTTCAAGCTATAGCAACCGCGAAACGCTTAGGCGCAAACGTACTTGCTTATGACACGCGCCCTGTGGTGGCTGAGCAAGTAGAATCCCTAGGTGGCAAATTCCTTAAGATCGACATTGGGGAAACAGGCCAAACGAAGGACGGTTATGCAAAAGAACTGACCGATGAACAAAAAGCGAAGCAGCAAGAAGCGCAACGCGACGCGATTGCCGACTCTGACATTGTTATTACGACCGCACAGTTATTTGGTCGCAAACCACCAGTGCTTATCTCAAAAGATACATTAGCACTCATGAAACCGGGCAGTGTGGTTGTAGATATGGCCGCAACATCAGGTGGTAATGTTGAAGGTTCGGTTGCTGGCGAAACCGTTGAAGTTAACGGTGTAAAGGTAATTGGTAATGGTTACTGGAGCCAGTATGTGGCTAAAGCCGCCACCGACATGTACGCCAATAACATCTACAACCTTGTGGATGAGTTCTTTGACGATGAAACCAAAACCTTTGGGCTGAATTTAGAAGACGACATTCTGGCCGGCTGTGTTATTACCCACGACGGTAACATCACCAACGACATGCTTAACAACGCATACAAAGGAGCCTAATCATGGAAATCATTTACCTACTTTTCATCGTGCTACTGGCTGCTTTCTTGGGTTTTGAGTTAATTCGAAAAGTCCCAGCAACCTTACATACACCCTTAATGTCAGGCTCTAACGCGATATCGGGTATTACGCTAGTGGGTGCATTGGTTGCCTCTGGCAGCGACAATAATTTGCTCACGACCATTCTTGGTACTGCAGCGGTAGCGCTGGCCAGCATCTACGTGGTGGGTGGCTATCTCTGTCTCTTAAACACCTCT
>NZ_JAFLMX010000249.1:0-2341 GCF_017849675.1 Alteromonas sp. AO-Serp | reverse complement strand
AACAATTGTTCTATCTTCAAGCTGGACGCGATTTAACTGAGTTATTTCGTCTAGATATATTGGTGCCATTTCATTAATCTGATTCACAACATCTTGTAATTGAGCGTCACTTATTTTCATCGATTCTTTCTTCATGAAAGGCTCCCATACCGAATTAGAAATCAATGAAAGACTTCCGATAGTGAGCAGAAAAAAAGCTTCCATTTTTGTTGTCTTGTCCATGTTCACCTTCTGGCAGCTAACTTTTCAATAACGGGCGCAGGCACGTAGGGCAAAATGGCGAAGCCGCCCTGCGTGTATGCGTCCCAGCGAACGAAGTGAGCGGGTTTATTGAGTTGTTAGGTTTGTGGTTAAACATCCTAGTCCTCTGGATACTCTGATAAATAGAGCTCCAGTCCTAAACGAAGCATGATTTCCATGGATTCAATAGACACTTTACCTCCACCACCCAATGCGTCTTCCCTTGGGGAGAAGCCAATATCTGCTGAATACTTACTTGGGGCTAAACTTCTATTTTCTTGCAACCAACTCTCAAACGCTTTCATCTGATCTGGAAGACGCCAGTTGTCTGGTAAAAGCCACGCGATAACTGTGCTTTTACCATTGTCATCTTTGTTTAAATGATCAGATATTTTAATAGGCATGAATGAAAACCTAACACCCTACTAAGGGGCAGTAACACGTAGGCTAAAATTAGGAGCGGAGCGACAGAGCCTACGTATTACTGTCCCAGCGAGAGAAGCGAGAGCCTTGAGTGGTTTGATAATCATTGAGCCTCCTCCCTATCAGCATAAACAGAGTTTATCCTAATAGGCGACCAAACCAAGGGAGAAAACTCAATGAACTTTTATACTAATACACATCCGTACTATTGTGGAATCGATCTTCACACAAGACTGCTCTATGTCTGCATCATTGATAATGAAAACAACATTCTCGTTCACGAAAAAATCGATGATTCACCCGATAAACTGTTAGCGCTTCTAAAACCATATCTAGGCAATATCGTTGTTGGTGTGGAATGTATGCACTGTTGGTATTGGGTGTCTGACTTTTGTGAAGAGCACAATATTGATTTTATTCTTGGCCACGCGCTTTACATGAAAGCGATACATGCCGGTAAAACGAAAAACGATAAAATAGACGCGCTAAAGATAGCGAAGCTAATGCGGGGAGGGAATTTCCCTCTAGCGCATGCTTATTCAAAGGAGCATCGCTCAATTCGTGATGCGCTGCGTCGGCGCACGCACATAATGCGAATGAGTGCCCAGCTGAAAGCGCATGTTGCCAGCACAGTCAGTCAATACAACTTACCCGTATTAGAAACGCGGTTAGATCTAAGAAACTCTCCTGATAGAGAAAAGATGCGCCACTTTTTTCCAGACGAAGCAGTGCAGAAGAGCATGGATTTAAACCTAAACATTATCGAAACCATGGTGAGTGAGCTCTACAAGATTGAACATTATGTAAAGACTCAGGCACAGACACACTGCGCTACAGATTTACATATTCTCAAGTCGTTTCCAGGTATTGGGAAAATTCTAGCCCTCACCATTTTGTATGAAGTTGGTGATATTAAGCGGTTTTCATCAGTTCAAAAGTTTGCCTCGTATTCACGGTTAGTAAAATGCAAAGCTGAGTCGGCCGGTAAAACACACGGTACGCAGGGGAATAAGATTGGCAATGCACATTTGAAATGGGCATTTAGTGAAGCAGCGGTGTTGTACCTTAAAGGTAATGACAACGCCAAACGGTATTTAGCAAAGCTTCAAAAGAGAATGAGCAAGGCGAAGGCTTTATCTGCACTCGCTCACAAAATCGGGCGGTGTACTTATTTTATGTTGAAGAATCAGCAGGTATTCGATGAAGAACGCTTTTTAAACGGGTAAGTCGCACGGTGGCATGAGCTTAAACGTCTAACTGGTTTAATGGTGAGTATCTTTTTTATCGCGCAGTACTCCGCAAAAGCAGCATCGATAAATATACCTGCATGCCAGAACCTGTTGGTTTGATTAGACATGTCACTGTTGCGCATCACTACCTTTTTATGAATTTGCTTACACCTTCACTGAACCTGATACTAACTGGTCAATGCAGCCACTTAGCTTTGAATAGGACAGAGGAAGGTTAACCGATGAATGTCTAGTGCCGTTGCCAGTCAAAAGGAATTGAAAAGAGCAACAACAAGAGCCTCTATATGTGTTTGACGTAGGCGATTTGCCTAACATCAGCCATGACAAACGAAGTAAACGAGTTCTAAAAAGGCAACGGTATTGATCTTGAAATAGTGGTCAAAGGACTATCTTTTTTCATTGACAGCCCGGAGGCTCATATGTGTTAT
>NZ_JAFLMX010000231.1:0-1618 GCF_017849675.1 Alteromonas sp. AO-Serp | reverse complement strand
CTTCGTCCCATGCTTTAATTGTTGTCTGATCATCAATAGATAGCACATCAACGTCAGCACCTTGCTCAATAAACTTGTCTCTTGGTTGAATCAACTCGCTTTGCTCAAAACCATTAGTTGCCAAAATAGCGATTTTTTTGCCTTTAAGGTTTTGGGTGTTGCTCATAATGTTCACTCCTTTTGAAAGACGAAATGTAAAACTAGTAAAAGCAGGGATCGCCACACGACGAGAATAACTGTCCGCCTACCACCTTTAGCAAATCCCATCAGGTGAACGCGTTAGTTTGTGCATGGCATAACCTAGCTCTTACTATCTAACTACGATGCTGTTGAAGGTGCAAATTACAAACCATCCAAACCAAACAAACGCAAGTCATTGATTCAATTACAATAAATGAAATACCAACAATTTCACCACCATTGATAGTCACGCACATATTCAGATTTTGTGAACGATTTACAGAGCTTCTTTCTCGCTCCTTTTTTAAGTTGATGTAAGCCGACAGCGAAGTTTTCATGTATCAAGCTTTAAGAGTTCTATCGTTTAGGCAAAACATGAGGACACATGAGCAAGGAACGTTTCAACCACGCTAAATCTGCATTCGAGCTTTCTTTGAAAAGTTGGTGGAGTATTTCAAAGCGTATTTTCACTAGCCTGCAAAAAGATAACATTCCTCTTATCTCCGCTGGGGTTGCCTTTTACTGCTTGCTGGCTATCTTCCCCTTACTAGGGGCAACCATTGCCTTGTATGGGCTTGTTGTATCACCCGACGAACTGCAACGCCACATGGCATTGCTGGTAAATGTGGTGCCAAATGACAGTCGCTACATCATTGAAGAACAGCTTAAAAATTTAACCGAGAAGTCGAATACTGCATTAGGCTGGAGTTTTTTATTTACTCTGCTCTTGTCACTGTGGAGCAGTAGCAAAGGCGCCAACGCACTGATAAAAGCATGCAACATTACCTATAGCGAGGCGGAAGGAAGAGGCTTTTTCAAAGGTATTCTAGCGCGCATTACGTGCACCATATTTATGATCCTTACCGTAATTGTGTCCCTCGCCTGCATCACCATTTTACCCGAAGCATTAAACTGGATGACGTCAAATGCCCTTAGTACCGAGCAAGCCATGTGGGTGACTTGGCCAGTTATGCTGGCCCTATTTAATATTGCGCTTTCAGCCCTATATCGATATGCCCCTCACCGAAGAGAAGCCCAGTGGCGTTGGGTGACGCCGGGGTCAGTTTTTGCCACCTTATTATGGGTGGTAGCCTCGTATGGTTTTTCGATATACCTCAATGAATTTGGAAGCTACAACAAAACCTACGGCTCCGTTGGGGGCATTATTATTTTGCTTATGTGGTTGTATTTAACCGCCTATATCATTCTAATCGGTGCAGAGGTGAACTCGTCGATAGAGCTCCAAACTACTGCAGACAGTACGGTGGGTGAAGACAGACCCATGGGCGAAAGAAACGCATTTGTGGCAGACCATACACCGGATGATTTAAGGCGCTAATGCTTAAGCTATCTGAGGCGCATGCATTATCTAGCAGCGCCTTCCTCACCATCAATTTTTAGCATCTTTACGAGCATTTCTTTTCATTTTACCTATATC
>NZ_JAFLMX010000051.1:0-6296 GCF_017849675.1 Alteromonas sp. AO-Serp | reverse complement strand
ATACCAGTCCGCATAGATAATTACCCACTCAGCGAGAGTTAAAATGTTCGTAATCGCGGCGTATTACCGCAGGTATAGTGGTTCTACATCAAGGTGACACAACAAAGAGAACGTACATTTTAAAAGCGCGTAATGAAAAAGAGCAGCTTAGGGCTGCTCTTTGCATTTATAACGATGGGTTGTGTTGGCTATACACAAAAAGTCGATTAATTTAAGTCCAAATCTCGGGTCATGTTCTCGTTCTTATCGCGATGCACAATAATGTTGTCTTCAATGCGAATGCCGCCAAACGGTTTGTATACATCAATGGTATCCCAGTTGATGTACTTAGACGCAGGCGTCGCTTTAAGGTCGCGCAGTAGACTATCGATGAAGTACAGGCCCGGCTCAATAGTGAACACTTGACGCGCTTCTACCATACGCGTGCAGCGTAAGAACGGGTGATCATCAGGAGCAGGCTTAGGCGTGCCTCTGTCATCATTAACCAATCCGCCCACATCGTGTACCTGCAGCCCCAAGAAATGGCCAATGCCATGTGGGAAGAACGTGCGTGTAATGCCCATTTCCACAATCTCAGGTGGCGTTAAATTCACCATGCCGGTATCGTGAAGAATTTGCGCAATACCATCGTGGGCTAACAAGTGAATGTCTGTGTAGGCTACACCCGGCTTTAACGAATCGACTAAGGTCAGCGTTACCTTATCTACCGCTTGAATGAGGTCGCGGAACATCGCTGAATTATGAACACCTTCTTGAGCGTAAGTACGCGTAATATCTGCCGCATAGCCATGATAATTTGCACCCGCATCAATCAGAAACGAACGTGATTCTTTTGGCGCTACGGTATCACACTGCATGTAATGCAGAATTGAAGCATGCTCGTTAAGTGCCACAATACTGGTATATGGTACGTCGTTGTCACCTTGTCGGCTTGCTGCGGCATAGGCAAGATTGATATCAAATTCGCTTTTGCCTTCACGGAAGGCTTGCTCAGCGGCCTTATGGCCTGCCACCGCCAGCTTGTTAGCTTCACGCATGCAGTCAAGTTCATAGTCGGTTTTATAAGCACGTTGATAGTGCAAATAGTGCAACACGCGGTCTGGATTTACATTGTCAAAACCCAACGCTTTTGCCACTTCAATATATTCGCCTACATAGGCAAAACGGCTTTTATCGTAAGGCAGAAATTTCTCTACCGCATCGGCCTGTTGAAGTAGTTTAATGTCGAAGCTGTCAGTCCAAAAGTCATTTGGCTCTGGTGGCACTTTGTGCCAGAAATCTTCAGGGCGATAGAAAATAAGCGTAGGCTTGTCTACACCGTTTACCACCAGCCAACAGTTAGGGTTATCAATAACAGGCACCCATGCTTTGAACTGCGGGTTTACCTTAAATGGGTAGTGATTATCGTCCAAGAAAAGACGTTTGCCCTGCCCTGAGTGAATAACTAGTCCGTCTAGCCCTTCTCGCTGTAGTGCTTCGCGAGTTCTAGCTTGAAGCTCTTCGATATGCTGTTGGTAGGTTGCTTTATGTTGCGACATAGCCCCTCTTATCTTTTTAGTCGTTAGTTAGCTACTAGTGTATCACGAGGCCAGCATGACATGCATACTGGCTCAGACCGCTGTGCTGTTGTATACGTTAAGTTTCCCATACTGGTAAAATAATAACGTAATGAAAGGCGTACCCGTATACGCATAACCTTTGATTGCTATCGCGGTGCTAGTTGCAGTGTACCTGTTACCGGATGTGTACTTACTGCATCTGCCGATGGGATCATATCGCGGGTAAGTTGAGGGAAGATATTCTCGTTTCCACCTAGCTGCTGGTCGTAAATATGCTGATACGCCATCACCGCCTTCACGTAAGCACGGGTTTCTTTGTAGGGAATATTCTCAATCCAAATATCCACGGGCAGCGCTTCATTAGCAGGTAACCATTCCAACACTTTGCGCCAACCAGCGTTATAAGATGCGGACACCAGCACAGGGTTATTGTTTAACTTGTCCATTAAATAACGCAGGTACTGCACGCCGTATTCAACGTTATCGTCTACCTGAAAAAGTGTGTTACGACTTACTTTCTCTTTTGCTACATAACGCGCTGTTCCCGGCATAAGCTGCATGAGTCCTGCCGCTCCCACCGAAGAGATAGCATCGCTTCTAAACGAACTTTCGCGGCGTGCAATAGCCATAGCCAGCGACTTTGAAATGCTGTATGCCTGCGACTTTTCGCTGAATACATCGTTAAAGGCCAGTGGGAATCGGCGCTCGACATCATCCCAATAGCCACTTCGCGCAAAACTGGTAATAGCTTGATCGTACAAGCCCCACTCATACGCCAAAATGCCCGCATCGGTCACTTTCGATTCGGGTAAATGTGACAGTAAATAAAACCACTCACGGCGCGCTTCTGTGGTTCTGTCTAACCTGAAAAATTCAACAGAGCGCATGGTGGCAGGGGTTTTCGCCACACTGGCAATAGCCGCCGTGTCTCTTGGTGCTGGCGTGTGTGCAAGCGACGGAATTTCGCCTATGTGCGCACTTGCCATAAAGCCATAATAATGGCGTTCTTGAGAAAGCTCTTTATAAAGCACCGTAGCCTGCATAGTTTGACCAAGCGCTTCTAAAGCACGGGCTTTCCAATAGCGATAGTTTTCTTCTTGCTGCAAACTGGCAGGAGCGCTATCAATAACATTAACCACTTCCTGCCACTTTTTCGTGCGAAGCAAATGGGAAATATGCCAAAGCTTTACATCTTCACTGGCACCCTGCACATCAGCAAGTTCAAGCCAATGATGCGCTTGAGGAAGGCGGTCTAGCGTGTAGCTAAGCGCTATTGCTCTTCGCATAACGTGCTGCTGCGCTGGCGAGAACACGTTTTTGTCGTTGTAGCGGTTAAATACCGTGCCGGCTAAGTCAGGGTTTCGCCAAGCAAGTTTCTCGACCGCCCATACGATTACCTCAGCTTCATGCGATGCATTTTTTAGTGGAAAGAGCGCCGTTCTATTTACTCGGCTGGTGTCTCGGGTTACCGATAGCCACGCGTCAGCCAGGTATTGCTTATCACCGGGAAGTTGGCGCTTAAGATAAGAGATAATGCTTCGGTTATCTTCTTTCGCGGCAATCTCTATGCGCTTGATCACCATTTCGGGTGTCATCATGCCCGCTTTTTTCCACTTAGCAAAAAGCGGATCGCATTCATCCGGTTGCGACTGACCGTGAAGCCATAAAGCGTCGACTTCGGACAAAATAGCTTGTTCGCTTTCACCTTCTTTTAAACGGTAATTAAGCGCAATACAGGTTAGCCTTGCGCCCATACCTGGGCGATAATTGTCTAAAAAAGTGCTGCGATAATCGTTCTTAGCAAGGTAATTAAGCCATTTATAACGCACACCGTAGCTTACCGGCTGACCATTGAAATCTTCCAGAAACTGCTTAACCTCGCGCTTTGTTCTTATTGACATCGTGCGCTCTAGCTTGAGTCTAAGTAGATAAGGATAAAGCGGATAATGCGCCAGCTCATAAATGTCGTTATCGAGGCGCTGAACGCTTCGCTTCGAATACGTTAACAGCTTTTTTTCAACTTCTAGATAACGAGCGCGATCCTTTTCGAAGATATCTTCGGGTAGTGTTAAAGGCTGTGTAGCCCATGCGCCGACAGAGAAAAATGAAGAGAGCGAGCAAACAAATGCCCCCACAACGGTGGCGAACAATTTATTGTTTTTTGTCAGCGAGCGCTGACCTAACCACGAACTAAAATAAAAACCAGACACAATAGAACTCCTACCCTGCTCTACACTCGAACGCTTATGAGCGCTGGCAAATTTGCCGAATCGAGCTGATTGTAAAATGTTGCTGAAAAAGCAGCATTGCGACTGATCCACTACGTTCGTTTGATAAACGAAGGGAAAATTTCAGCCTGGCTCCTTGCCAAAGAAGATGTTGTGCCAGCTGTCGTTAGCTATGCTTTACACACATAGTTGACATGATTGTAGATTATTCTTTTGCTGGATTGGCGCTTTGCGTCAATAACGCTCATTATACAACCACCAATGGCGAAATGAAGCTTGAATTCGATATTTACACTTGAATTTAAGTCATCCGACCACTACCTTAGACAAATTGAAACGCTTGTTTGATTTTTTGTTGAAATTTTGTGTGGCTTTGTAAAGAATCTAGCCACCCTAACGCGTTAGTGAATGCATACGACCCTACAAATTAGTTGGATTACTTCACTAACATCCTGGCCAATGCCGAAGGAGATGATAATGATATACACAGGCAAAAGTCTTTCCGTCAGCCTGTTAGAAGACGGCTTTGCTGAGCTGGTATTCGACGCCCAAGGTTCAGTAAACAAGTTCGACCGCCAAACGGTGAGTGAACTTGACGAAGCAACTCAAGCCCTACTTGCTAAAGGCGATGTTAAAGGCTTAGTAGTACGCAGTGCAAAACCTGCATTTATTGTAGGTGCTGATATCACCGAGTTCACTGGTTTATTCGCCATGGACGATGCAGAAGTACTACAGTGGGTTGCCAATACATCACAAGTATTCGACCGCTTCGAAGACCTACCTTTCCCTACCATCGCTGCAGTTAACGGCTTCGCTCTAGGTGGAGGCTGTGAGATGGCATTGGCGTGTGACATGCGTATTGCAGACACTACTGCTTCAATTGGTTTGCCAGAAGTTAAACTAGGCCTAATGCCTGGTTTTGGTGGTACGGTTCGTCTACCTCGCCTTATTGGTTCAGACAACGCCCTTGAGTGGATGACCACTGGCCGCGACAGAAAAGGCGCGAAAGCCCTTGCTGAAGGCGCAGTTGATGCCGTTGTTGCACCAGAAGCACTTGTTGAAGGCGCACTTTCAATGGTGAAAGACGCTGCAGAAGGCAAGTTTGATTGGCAAGCGCGTCGTGCGGTTAAAAAAGCCCCACTACAGCTAAACAAAAACGAAGCCATGATGAGCTTCAGTACTGCTCAAGCTATGGTATTTGCGCAAGCTGGCAAACACTACCCAGCACCGCACAAAATGGTTGAGACTGTTCAAAAAGCAGCGGGCCTAGACCGTGACGGCGCACTTAAGCTTGAAAACGAAGGCTTTGTTGCCCTTGCGAAAACCGACGCTGCGAAAGCACAGATTGGTATTTTCCTTGCCGACCAACTAGTTAAGAGCAAAGGTAAGAAGCAAGCAAAAGCAAGCACAAAAGAAACCAAGCTTAATGCTGTACTAGGTGCAGGTATCATGGGCGGCGGTATTGCATACCAAAGCGCCGTGAAAGGCACGCCAGTTATCATGAAAGACATTAATCAAGGTGCACTAGACCTTGGCCTTTCAGAAGCAGCGAAGATCCTTGGTAAAGGCATGCAGCGCGGTAAAGTAGACGCGGCCAAAATGGCGCAAACACTTAACGCTATCACGCCTACCCTTGAGTACAGCACACTTAAAGATGCAGATCTTGTTATTGAAGCGGTTGTAGAAAACCCGAAAGTAAAAGGTATTGTACTAAAAGAAGTTGAAGAGAACGTGGCTGACGACGCTATCATCTGTTCAAACACCTCTACTATCTCTATCAACCAGCTAGCTGAAAGCCTAGACAAGCCAGAGCGCTTCTGTGGTATGCACTTCTTTAACCCAGTGCACCGCATGCCGCTTGTTGAAATTATTCGTGGTGAAAAAACCTCTGAAGAAACCATCAATGCAGTAGTAGCCGCTACCCTTAAAATGGGTAAAACCCCAATTGTGGTTAACGACTGCCCAGGGTTCTTGGTAAACCGCGTATTGTTCCCATACTTTGCGGGCTTCAGTAAGCTACTTATCGACGGCGCTGACTTTGTAGCGGTTGATAAGGTAATGGAAAAAATCTTCGGCTGGCCAATGGGCCCTGCTTACCTAATGGACGTTGTAGGTATCGACACGGGCGATCATGCAGCAGACGTAATGGCAGCGGGCATTCCAGAGCGTATGGCTCGTCTGGACAACGACCCGGTAACACTGTTCTACAAAGAAGAGCGTTTAGGTCAGAAGAACGGTAAAGGTTTCTACAACTACGGTGTTGATAAGCGCGGCAAGCCGTCTAAAACACCTGCTGAAGAAGCATATGCCCTAATGGCGCCACACGTAGCTGAGAAGACAGACTTTGAAGCTGACGACATTATTGCACGCCTTATGATCCCTATGGCAAACGAAGCAATTCGCTGCCTAGAAGAAGGCATTGTAGACAGCGCAGCTGAAGCAGATATGGCGCTACTTTACGGCTTAGGTTTCCCTGCATTCCGCGGTGGTATTTTCCGTTGGATTGAAA
>NZ_JAFLMX010000068.1:0-81212 GCF_017849675.1 Alteromonas sp. AO-Serp | reverse complement strand
CAGCCGTGACGCGCCGTATTTCGGGTTTGAAATTCCAGGTGCGCCGAACAAGTTCTTCTACGTGTGGGTAGATGCACCTGTTGGCTACATGGCAAGTTTCAAAAACTTCTGCGACCAAAACAATCTAGAGTTTGATGACTTCTGGAAAGCAGACTCAGACGCTGAGCTTTATCACTTTATTGGTAAAGATATTACCTACTTCCACTGCCTGTTCTGGCCTGCCATGCTAGAAGGCGCGGGATACCGTAAGCCTACTGGCGTAAACATTCACGGTTTCGTAACCGTAAACGGTGCGAAAATGTCAAAGTCGCGCGGTACGTTTATTAAAGGCCGTACTTACCTTGACCACCTGAATCCAGAATATCTTCGTTACTACTTTGCGTCTAAGTTAGGCGACGGTGTTACCGACATCGACCTTAACTTTACTGACTTCGCACAAAAAGTGAATTCAGACTTGGTAGGTAAAGTGGTTAACATTGCAAGCCGCTGTGCAAGCTTTATCACCAAGCGTTTCGACGGAAAGCTGTCTGACAATGTGATTGAGCCAGAGCTTATTGCAGAGTTCCAAAACGCGTCAGAGAGCATTGCTGCACTTTTCGAGAAGCGTAAGTACCACCAAGCCGTGCGCGAAATCATGGCCCTTGCTGACAAAGCAAACCAGTTCATTGATAACAATGCACCTTGGGTAACCATTAAAGACGAGACTAAGCAGCAGTTCACACACGATGTATGCTCGCTAGGTATTAACATGTTCCGTCTGTTGGTGATTTACTTGAAGCCTGTGCTTCCTGTACTTGCAGAAAAAGCAGAAGAATTCTTAAACGATAAGTTCGACTGGAATTCACTGCAAACCCTATTGAAAGGCCACGCCATCAACAAATTCAAGCCGATGATGCAGCGTGTAGAAATGGAGAAAATCGACGCCATGGTTGAAGATTCAAAAGAAAGCCTAGCGCCAGCAGCACCGGCAATCGACCCAGACAGCCCGCTTGCTAAAGACCCTATTAGCGACACTATCTCGTTTGATGAGTTCGCCAAGGTAGATTTACGTATTGCGCGTATCGCTAAAGCTGAACACGTAGAAAAAGCCGATAAGCTTCTGCGCTTAGAGCTAGATTTAGGCGGCGAAACCAAGCAAGTTTTTGCAGGTATTAAGTCGGCCTACTCGCCTGAAGCCCTAATTGGTAAGCACACGGTAATGGTGGCGAATCTCGCTCCTCGTAAAATGCGTTTTGGCATGAGTGAAGGCATGGTATTAGCAGCGGGCCCTGGTGGCGACGAGCTATACATTCTTGAGCCGCACGAAGGTGCAAAGCCGGGTATGCGTGTTAAGTAAGCTGTAAAGCGCCCCCTTAAAAGTAAGGTGACATTCAGCGCTATAACGCGACGGGATGTCACCTTTTTTATTGGGCGGTCAAAGCAGCGCTTAGATTTATAAAGCAAAAATCATATAACCAGAATCAAGGTGCAAGCACGTAACTTGGTATGCTAATAAGCCTTATCATCCTACACTCCTCACTCACTAATTACTTACCCACTCACTAACCTTATCTGCATAAGGCAAATCGGCTAGAAAATTCTTGTCAAAAAACAGCGCAGTTCCGTTCGGTTTGAATCAAGGCGATCTAACCCTCTTTTTTTAACGTAATCAACGTGGTTAATTAATAAAAGAGGTATTTATGGAAGATTTCTTCGGGACTAATATCGATTTATCGGAATTAACCGAAAAAGCTATTTCACTGGTGATGACTTACACCCCCAAATTATTATTGGCTATTCTTACTTTGGTGGTGGGTCTCTGGTTAGTGAATCGTTTTGTAAACCTATTAGATCATCGGCTAGGTAAAAAGGATCCCACGTTAAATAAGTTTCTGTGCGGACTTATTAGTACGGTGCTAAAAGTAATGCTGTTGATTTCAGTTGCCTCAATGATAGGTATTGAAACCACCTCATTTATTGCCGTCGTGGGTGCTGCAGGTTTGGCCATTGGTCTGGCACTACAAGGCAGCCTGGCGAACTTTGCTGGCGGTGTACTAATACTGATTTTTAAACCCTTTAAAGTGGGTGACACCATTGAAGCAGAGGGTCATTTAGGCTCAGTGTCAGAGATACAAATTCTTTATACTGTACTTAACACTTTTGACAATAAGCGCATTGTTATTCCCAATGGCAGCCTATCTAATGCCACGTTAATTAACGTTAGCGTGTATGATAAACGCCGTTGCGACATGACATTTGGTATAGGCTACGATGACGATATCGATAAAGCAAAGAAGGTGTTGCAGCGCCTGTTCGAAGAAGATGAGCGCTCGTTAACCGACCCTGCACCAAGGATTTGTGTAGGCGGATTAGGCGATAACTCAGTCGATTTGATGTTTAGACCGTGGGTCGCCACAGATGACTTGTGGCCTTACTATTGGGATATGCAGGAAAAAGTTAAAAAAGCTTTTGATGAAGAAGGCATTAGCATCCCATATCCACAGCGAGATGTGCACCTCTATAAAACGAGTGACGACTAACGTCTCAGTTTGGAGATAGCGTTCTATGCTATCTCCAATTCCCCTTTCAAACTTGCGTAAAAACGCGAAAGCCATCCGTTTTAGTTACAACATCTTGGTAAATATAGAAGATGGTTAGCGTCTGTCGCTGCTTTCAAGTTAAGAGCGTGGCGTGCTCTCTTTGCACATGGCATACACATTAACAATACTAGCGCAGCGTGCGATTCATCGTAGAGGTCCTTACACTGGCGCCCACCGCCGAAAAACGCGGCTTCAAATTGCGTTTGGGTTTTATTGCGGTCATGGGTATAACCCGCTTTTTCGCGAGTATTACGTACACCGCACTGCACCATGGCAAATAAGATGCTAAATAGTCTTGAAGCTTAACCGCCCCTTTCCATTTTTGTTGAAAAAAGAGCGTTGAAAACATCACTTGACGTTGTTCAACAATTTCAAATCCCAGCAGCTGAAGCCAATCTTTAATGCGATAGGACGTAAAAAAGCGTGCATCGTGTAAGATATTTCCGCGCTTAACAGGTAGAAATTTGGCAATTCCGGCGAGGCTTAAGGGGTTAAAGCCACTTATGATCACATAACCGTTTTGTGTAATAACGCGGTCTACTTCTCTTAATATTTCGTGAGGGTCTTGTGCAAAATCTAATTCATTAGCAAGTAGAAAGCCATCAATGCTATTTTCGGCGAAGGGTAAGCAGTGCGACTGCCCCACTACCGTGTTTTCTCTACTTATTTTCGGTTCGCGTTTATCACCGCCTAACGATATACCCGATGCATTGTGATTGGGAAAGCCCTCTTTTGTTTCATTGTGGTGTGGCCGCTCGCTAGCTAGGTCACTAAACGGAACGTGATTGATGTGGTGTCGGATTGGACTAGTGTCGAGATTTATATCGGCACTTAGCGAGCCTAGTTTGGCAAAGTGATACCCAAAAATTCGCTCAGCATAATCGCTACAAACTGCATTGACCGCATGTCGAATGTGCTCTCCCGCGGGGAAATCATTCCAATTTGTAGGGTAGCGTGGCGGTTTGGCTTTAAACGCCGATCTCATTAACACTGCGCGCTCTTAGGTTGCTCTGCTCTTCACAAGTCCCTATAGTAACGCATAATTCTACCTACACAAGCAGGTACTCTTATGACGGCAGAAACACTTCCTTCAGGCGTAGCCATTCATCCTATTCCCGCTTTTACCGACAATTACATTTGGTGTATTTATAACGAGAGTAGCGCTATTGTTGTCGACCCAGGTGATGCTGAGCCAGTACTGACCTTTATTAAAGCCAAAGGCTTAACGCTGAGCGCAGTTCTCATCACTCATCACCACAGAGACCACACAGGTGGTATTGCTAAATTAGTATCTGCAGTACCAGATTTGCCAGTTATTGGCCCAAGAGGCAATCACATAAGAGGAATAACTAAATCTGTTTCTCAAGGCGATACTGTCTCGCTACCTGTTTTTAAAATGGCGCTGCAAGTAATGGAAGTGCCAGGTCATACCCTTGATCACATTGCTTTCTTCGGGCATGGCGCATTGTTTTGCGGCGACACGTTATTTTCAGCAGGTTGCGGACGATTGTTTGAAGGTTCGCCAGAGCAAATGCATCATTCACTGAATAAGTTAAAGCGACTGCCCGACACCACGAAAGTGTTCTGTACACATGAGTATACTCAGGCTAACGTCCAGTTTGCTTTAGCCGTAGAGCCAGACAATAAAGCGCTGTGTGACTACGCACAGTGGGTGGCAGAAAAACGCGCTCAAGGTCAGCCTACACTACCAAGTAATCTCAAAGAGCAAAAAAACATAAACCCATTTTTACGGGCTCATGAACTTTCTGTGAAAACTGCTGCCGAAGCCTATTGCGAAAATAACCTGGCTGACGATGTAGCGGTATTTGCTGCAGTTCGCCGCTGGAAAGATGAGTTTTGATGCAAAAGTAAGCCGATTATCGTAACATGGTCGGTTTGCAGTGCTCCACGAGGTTTCTTCATATATGCAGTTGAAGTTTTTCCCACTGTCGCCACTGATATTGGCGCTAGGTTTAACGGGTTGTCAGTTAACCGATAATAATAACGACAATGCACAATTAGAAAGTAACGAAACCGCTTCGCTAGAAGCGTGCAGTGAAATTCATAACAACGAAGAAGCCATTTCTGATTGTGAAATTGCAAGAGACGGTGTTATTGATGTTGTTCACCCCAATGATGATACGCTAGAAGAAGGCGCTGAGCTTACCGATACACCGGATATGCATACGCAGGCGGTCGTTACTGACGTATGGGAACGTGCAAGTGCGAATTTCGCCTTACCTATCCCTGACGACAAACGCATTAGCGCACAGCGTAAATGGTACCTGAAGCACCCAGAGTATATGGCTCGCGTTGTAAAACGTGCCAAGCCTTTTCTTTATTACATTACCGAAGAAATTGAAAAGCGCGACATGCCGATGGAGCTTGTGCTTTTACCAATAGTAGAAAGTGCTTTCGATCCCTTTGCTTATTCCCATGGCCGAGCGGCTGGTATGTGGCAGTTTATTCCTGGCACAGGCAAGCGCTTTGGTATGCAACAGAATTGGTGGTATGACGGACGTCGAGACGTTGTTGCTTCAACACAAGGTGCACTTGACTATCTAACCTATCTAAACGAAATGTTTGATGGTAATTGGCTGCACGCACTTGCCGCCTATAATAGTGGCGAAGGCCGCGTTCAAAGGGCTATTAAAGCTAACAAACGCGCGGGTAAACCTACCGACTTTTGGAACTTAAATTTACCCAAAGAGACACGTGCTTACGTGCCTAAATTGCTTGCGCTGGCTGATATTCTAAAAAATAAAGATGAATATGCGTATGCGTGGCCTGAAGTTGAGAATGTAGCGGTTATCGAAGTTGTTGATATCGGCTCACAGGTCGATTTGGCGTTTGCCGCCGAACTTGCTGGTATGTCTTTAAAAGAACTACACGGGTTAAACCCAGGGTTCAATCGTTGGGCAACGTCACCAGAAGGACCACATAGATTAATACTTCCCCTTGATAAGGCTGCTGCGTTCTCTCAAGCACTGGCTAAAATTGATCAAAAAGAGCGATTGAACTGGGTGCGCCACTCGGTGAAGCCCGGCGACAGCTTAGGTAAAATCGCTAAGCAGTATCACACCACCGTGAAAGTTCTTAAAAAAGTGAATGAGCTAGACTCGTCCATAATCCGCGTGGGTCAAGCGATAATGGTACCAGTAGCACTTCAAGAACTGGACAGCTACACATTATCTCAGGAACAGCGTCTAGCCAGCTTGCAGAACGGCAACACGTCTAAGCAAAAAGTACGTCATACCGTACAATCTGGTGATACGCTTTGGGATATTGCTCGTAAGTACAATATAGGCACTAAACAGTTAGCTAAATGGAACGGTATGGCCCCTGGCGATATGCTTCACCCTGGCAAAACCTTAGTTATCTGGCAGGAAGGTAAAGCGCAAGACGGTGTTACCAAAAAAGTGACCTACACAGTAAGAAATGGCGATTCGTTGTCTCGTATCGCCAGCAAGTTCAATGTTAGAGTAAGCGACATAGGCAAGTGGAATTCACTTAATACCAAGCGCTATCTACAACCTGGTCAGAAGCTAAAACTTTATGTAGACGTAACAAGGTTGAACGCATCAAGCTAACCTTTAATACTTAAAGTTCAATACTGTTCATGCCTAACTGCATTTACGTCACGCTTTAAGTCAGAATACAGGATAAGGAAATGCTAAGAATTAACCGAGAAAATTTGCGAAACAGTCATGAAACGCCTTGGTTAATCTTAGATTTAGTCATGTTAGGTATACTTTTTGTGAACCTAACATGGCTCATTTTCGACGCCTTATACGCCACCGACTTTGTCTATGGTCTATTGGGCACGTATTTTCCCGCTTTTCTTAGTGCTTACGATCCCGTTCACAACAACTTTCTGTTGGTCGACTTGGTGTTTATCGCCATTTTCTTCAGCGAATTTTGCTTCCGGTGGGTTGTAGCTATTGTGCGTAAAGAACACTTACGCTGGTATTTTTTTCCGTTTTTGCATTGGTACGATATCATAGGTCTAATCCCTACTGGACCTACCCGCCTATTTCGTTTCTTGCGCATATTTTCTATTTTGCACCGCCTGCACAAATTCGAAATCATCGACTTAAATCAAACCGCGGTCTTTCGCTTTTTTGCGTTTTACTACGATGTATTTGTCGAAGAGTTAAGCGACCGAATTGTTGTAAAAGTGCTCAGCGATGCGCAAAAAGACATCTCTGCAGGTTCGCCTTTATTAGACGATATCAACGCACAGGTACTGGCCCCCCGCCGTCCTGTCATTACCCAATGGATGGCTGGCGTTATCAACCATTTAGGCCAGTCAATTCAAAGCGAAGAGCACGGCGAGGTGATACGGGAGCACGTGCGCAAGAGCGTGGGTAAAGCGGTGAGAAGTAATGCACAAGTTTCTTCCCTGCATTACCTACCTGTTATCGGCAAAACCATTGAAAATACGTTGGAAGAGTCAGTCACCGATATCGTGACCACATCGCTAGTTAATCTGTTAAGCGACTTAGACGCAGAGCGCATCGACCATTTCATTTCAGTCGGCATGCACAACTATACCCCTACCGCCGATGCACTTGATAAAGAAGTACTTAACGTTGTAAACGAATGCTTAGAACTGGTGAAAGAGCACGTTGCACAGCAGCGTTGGAAGTCACATCTCACCGAAAAAGAATCAGCAATCCCCACTGGCAAGCCCGAAATTTAATTAATTTGCAAAGCGGTTGAGTCAAGGTGAACGCTAGCCAGTATTCTGTTCAGCCATTGTTCATACAAATAAGCTAATATAAAGTCCTTATGAATATAATTATAACGATTAGAGGGACTTATGATGAAAATTAAACGCTGCCGAACGTTCAGCCGCTCATTTAACCACGCAATACTAGTAATTTGTATAGCGGCATTTGCTTCAGGCTGTATGGTGATCTTGCCGACCTCTTCTATTTCCACCAACCAAGAACCTGAAAAAATAGTTGAGCGCATTGAATACAATGCAAACCGATGCTGGTCCACACTGCATCAGCCAATCCATAGCGATATAGTCGTAAACACGTACACAATACAAAACGGCTACAAACTCACGGCCAGTCGTAAAGAAGGGAGCACCCCGCAATATCCTTTTTTACACGTCACCGTTACCCACTCAACCTACGGCAGCGAGGTATCTGTTCGAGAAGGTGAGTTTAACTTGGGCACAGACTTAAATTTAAGTGATGATGTAAATCGATGGATAAATGGCGACAATAGCTGCTAAGACTGATAAGGCGTACACACTATTTTTCAGTAGTAGACAGAATAATACTCGTCTCACTATTAAGCACGCCTTTAACGCCGCGCACTTCTTTTAAAATGCCATCTAAGTGCGCGAGACTTTCGGCAGTTATAACAATAAGTAAATCCCAATTTCCGTTTGTAGTATGAAACCGCTCAACACCATTCACCTGCCTAAGCTTACTAATAAGCTGTGTTGTACTAAGCCCTTCAAGCTCGACTGACATAAGAGCTTTTATTTTGTCTGGTTGCAGCTGCTCGTTTACACGAATAGTAAAACCGTCGATCACCCCCGAATTTACTAACCTGTCGATTCGTTTTTGCACCGTATTTCGCGATAACGAGAGTACTTCAGCTAGCACGGTTACAGGTGTTCGCGCATCGCGCTTCAATATATCGAGAAGCTCGCGATCTTTCGCATCTAAATCTACATACATAGCTATTTCCCCAATAGATAAACAAATCGTCGAGTCATTAACTCGTTCTCCAAGACTAATTAGCAAAACGCATAATGATAAAACTATTGAACATTATGCTTAAACTAAATAACAACTTGCAACACCTTGAGCATGGTTAAGTGAATTCGCCAGAGAATAAAATACACGCTCTTTTCAGTGGAAATATTTCAGCTAAGGGCTGTAGGACGTTATATGCAAGCCAGTCACATCAGAAACTCACGATTAACTACACCAAATTCCGTTTTAATGGTACGACCCTGTGCCTTTCGCCCCAACGAACAAACAGCCAAAGACAATAGTTTTCAGAAGCCACTTGTATCGACGGGAAAAAATAGAGCGGAAATATCAAAGAATGCGTGTGCGGAATTTGATGAGATGGTTCGCACTTTACGTATGAACCACATAACGGTAGAGGTGTTTGAAACAGAAGGGGAAAACACGCCCGATGCCGTATTTCCAAATAATTGGTTAAGTACACATCCCAACGGTTTGCTTGTCACCTACCCTATGTACTGTGAAAACCGCCGAGCGGAGCGTCGTGACGATATTGTCAGTTATCTGCAGCAACACTATATCGTACAGCAAGCTAAAGATTTATCTTTCTTTGAAGAAGACGGAGATATTGTTGAAGGTACAGGGGCTATGGTGATCGACCATGTAAACGCGCTAGCCTATGTTTGCCTATCCCAACGAGCCAATAAGAGAGCTGTAATATCGGCGTGTAAAGCTATTGGTTTAACGCCTATATGTTTTAGCGCCTTTGATACTGCTGGTACGGCGATTTACCACACCAACGTAATGATGTGTGTGGGCAGTGATTTTGCCATTGTTGCTACTAGCATGATAGAAGAAAGCGACAAAAATGTGGTGCTTTCAACACTTAAGGAGACAGGTAAAAACGTCATCGAAATTAGCGAAGAACAAGTGAATAGTTTTGCCGGAAACTGCCTAGAGCTTTTGAATAGCAATGGAAAACGTTTATTACTTATATCAGACACTGCTTTTAGTTCAATGAACGAAGAGCAACTAGCTTTACTACCCAGCGATCTTACTTTACTTCCCATCGCAGTGCCTACTATTGAAATGGGAGGAGGCTCCGTTCGCTGCATGGTCGCGGGTATTCACCTTGAGTGTAAAACGATTGGCGCTGAACAAACTACGACTAATAACATCAGCTTTGACACTCGCGTGAGACTAGCAAAAGGTGATGACTTGGAAGGCTTGCTTGCGTTAGCTGAAGCTGCATCGCCAGGTATGACAACCTTCCCACCGGATAGAGCAACGCTTGATAACAAATTAAAGCGTTCCATTAGAGAAGAACAAAAACTTATGCGTCAAGAGCGTCCAGACTACCTTTTGTTTGTATTGGAGGACCTTCGAACTGGCAAGCTTATTGGTACATCTGCAATTTTTGGTGAATTAGGAAAAGAAGACAGTTTTTATAGTTACAAGCGAGAAAAAGTCGCACAGCGAAATAAATCACTAGGCGCACACTACACCCACGACATACTGCACCTAAGCCACCATTTTGAGGGGTACGCGGAAGTGGCATCACTCTACTTACTGCCTGAATACAGAAAACACTTCAACGGAAAACTACTTTCAAAAGTACGCTACCTTTTTATGGGCATACATCAGCATGTATTTCCAAAGCAGGTCATGGCCGATCTACGAGGCTATGTAAATAAGGATGGGGAATCGCCTTTCTGGAATGCCGTCGGACGTCACTTTTTTCCTATGACATACGCTGAAGCGGATTTATATGGTGCCGTAAACGGAAATCAATTTATTGCTGATTTAATGCCCAAACTTCCGCTGTATGTAAATATGTTACCCAAAGAGGCTCAGTCGGCTATTGGTAAACCACATAACGACGGCCAACCCGCTATGGCAATGCTAGAAAAAGAAGGGTTTAAATTCACGAACTACATCGATATTTTTGATGGTGCGCCAAGTATGGAAGCTGAAGTTTTAAGCCTAAAAACTGTCAAATCAACAAGGCAAGTAAGAATAAAAGTTTGCGAAGGTACAAGGCGCGGCACCGAGAGTAAAATGAAGCTTATCACCACGTTGAGCCAGCCTTTTTATGCAATGATGGCAGAAACCGAAGAACAAGACGAAATAGCTGCTATCTCTCGCAAAACAGCACAAGCATTAAACGTTAGCTCGGGAGATACCATCTTACTTTCAGATGTTTAGCCTCGTGCGTATATCCAAAAACCGCTGTTCAATGATGAAAACTCGGTGTGCGCTTTAAGCTTAACTAAAAAGAAAGCCCGCAAATGCGGGCCTTCATTCTGTTAAAAAGTATGGGCTGCTAATTACGCTTTACGCCACGTAGTACCGCTTGGGCCATCTTCTAACACAACGCCTTTTGCGTTTAACGCATCGCGTGCGGCATCTGCCGCTGCCCAGTCTTTGGAGGCACGGGCATCGTTACGCTGTTTAATTAACGCTTCAATTTCAGCCGCTTCGTCGTCATTGCCTTCACCGCCTTTCAAGAAGGTGTCTGGATCACTTTGAAGTATACCCAAAATTGCGCCTAGACCTTTAAGAACAGCAGCCAGTTTACCTGCTTCTTCTACATTATCTTTTTGGCGGTTAAGCTCACGTGCCACATCGAACAACACCGAAAAGGCTTCAGGTACGTTTAAATCGTCGTTCATTGCCGCTTCAAAGCGCGTTAGATAGCCACCGTAGCTCAGATCAGTGCTTTCATCTACTTCAACACCACGAAGGGCTGTATACAAACGCTCTAGGGCGGCCTTCGCTTGAGTAATATTGTCTTGAGAGTAACTTAACTGGCTACGGTAATGCGCCGACATTAAGAAGAAACGCAATGTTTCTGAGTCGTGCTCTTTAAGCACATCGCGCAAGGTAAAAAAGTTACCCAATGACTTAGACATTTTTTCGTCATTAACCTGTACCATACCCGCGTGCATCCACACGTTTACGTAAGGTGTGTCATACGCACAGCACGACTGAGCCACTTCGTTTTCGTGATGTGGGAACGTTAAATCTGAGCCACCGCCGTGAATATCAAAGTGCGCACCAAGATGCTTATGATTCATTGCAGAACATTCAATGTGCCATCCCGGACGTCCCTCGCCCCATGGCGATTGCCATGCCGGCTCACCAGGCTTGGTGGTTTTCCACAGTACGAAGTCTAGCGGGTCGTCTTTTCCTGCCGCCACTTCAACACGAGCACCCGCTTTAAGCTGATCTAAGTCTTGTTTGCTTAACTTGCCATAATCTTCGTACTTGCTTACGTCGAATAGTACATCGCCGCTTTTAGCTTGATAGGCGTAACCTTTGTCCATTAGTCGCTGGATAATTTCAATGATCTCATCCATATGTCCACTTACTGTCGGCTCGACGTCTGGCTCTAGTAAGTTAATCGCCGCAAAGTCTTCGTGCATCATGGCAATAGTGCGTGCAGTTAGCGCCTCAAAGCTTTCGCCATTTTCATTGGCGCGAGCAATAATCTTATCGTCGATATCGGTGATATTGCGCACGTACTTCACATCTAAACCAAGGTGGCGCATGTAGCGTACTAAGACATCGAAACTCAGGTAAGTACGGGCATGACCCATATGACTTAGGTCATAAACGGTAATACCACAAACATACAAACCCACTTTCCCTTCTTGAAGCGGTACAAACTTCGCTTTTTCACGGGTTCGGGTGTTGTAAAGATGTAGCATGTCTATATTTCCTATTTGTCATAATTTTTCGGCCGCAAAGTTTAGCACTGTCACGATTTAAATGGTACAAGCCTTTTGCAACGATATGGCTGGGTTTTGCGATAACCGTCTCTTTGCGCTAACGACTCGTTTTGCGCTAAAATGCCGCCACTTTATATGTATGCTAACACACAGGACAAACCACAATGGTTACGTTAAAAACAAATTTCGGTGACATCACCCTAGAGCTTTTTGAAGATAAAGCGCCTAAAACGGTAGCTAACTTCATTTCTTACGTTGAAGACGGTTTTTTTGATAACACTATTTTTCACCGTGTAATCAACAACTTCATGATCCAAGGTGGTGGTTTTACGCCAGATATGGATCAGAAAGACACAAAAGACCCTATTGAAAACGAAGCGGACAACGGCGTAGCAAACGAAGTGGGTACAATCGCGATGGCGCGTACCCAAGATCCACACTCTGCGACGGCTCAGTTTTTTATTAATGTAAATAACAACGACTTCCTTAACCACTCTAGCAAGTCTGTCAATGGTTGGGGCTACTGTGCATTCGGTAAAGTAACTGAAGGTATGGATGTTGTTGAAAAAATTAAAGCCGTTAAAACCGGTAACAGCGGCTATCACCAGGATGTTCCTGTTGAGCCTGTTATCATTGAAAAAGCGACTATTTCTTAAATAGCCGCTGACATCTATGCTTGAATAGCTGTCTCAATAACGCCTTGGCCAATATGATTTTCAAGACATACTCAAGGCCTTGAGTTAAATACAAGCCGCGTTACTTTAACGCGGATTTTTAAACCACAATAAGAAGATTTATGTCGTTCACCTACTTCATTGCCGACTTGCACCTAAGTGCTGACCGCCCTGACATTACAGAATGCTTAATGCGCTTTTTAAAAGAAGACGCGATTAATGCTGATGCACTTTACGTTCTTGGTGACTTGTTTGAAGTTTGGATTGGCGACGACAACGTTACTCCATTTAACACTGCCATAGCATCAGCTTTCAAGGCAGTGAGTCAGCATTGCCCTATTTACTTTATTCACGGTAATCGCGATTTCGCCATACGTGAAAAGTGGCTATCAAAAGCCGGCATGACGTTATTAAACGAACAAGAAGTTGTAGACTTATACGGCACACCTACCCTGCTTACTCATGGTGACGAACTATGCACTCGCGATGTTGCTTATCAAAAGTTTCGCAAGAAATCCCGCGGTTGGTGGTGGCCACGTTTAATGCTTGCGCTTCCTTTATGGTATCGACAGCGTGTTGCCGATAACGGTCGCAAGGAAAGTAAGGCTAAGCAGCAAAATCTTAAGCCAGATATTATGGATGTCACGCCTGAAGAAGTGGTGAAAGTCATGGAAAAATGGGGCGTGCAGCGCATGATACATGGCCACACACACAGACCCAACATTCATAGCCTTACAGCAAACGGCAAGCCTGCAACTCGTATTGTACTAGGCGACTGGTATGATCAAGGTAGTGTTTTAAAGGTCACCCCCTCAGAAGCTATGTTACAACATCACAACTTTAAGTAAGAAAATCTGACACTTACAAGTGGTCCTACCAATTTTTTATTACTGTTAAAAAAGTTTCAATGTGTGCACTTCCTTACCCCTGACTCACTATAAAACGTAAGCTTTATCAATCTTCAATCGGCCGCAAAACGCCTCGGCAATACAGTTTTGTGACATTTGTGACAGTTTAGCAATATAAATGTCAAAGAATTGTCACCTTCTCTCCATACGCTCTCTGTGATTTAACGATTCACTCTCCATGCAAGAAATGATGATGGGCAGTGATGAGATGTCTAGACAACACCACAACCAATACAAACAATACGTTTAGGAAAAAATCATGAATCGTAACTGGAAAGTGGCATGCACCGCAGTTGCTCTAGCGGTTTCTGCTAGTCTTCAAGCGGCTGTGTTACCCGAGCACCAAACTAACAGCGCTTGGTTTACTGATGCCCAAACCAAACTAACTACAAAGCTACAAACCAACAATCAGTTCAAAGCAAAGAATGTTATTTTGTTTGTGGGCGATGGTATGGGTATTTCAACGCTCACCTCGGCAAGAATTCACAAAGGCCAACTGGCAGGTAACCCTGGTGAAGAAGGTTATTTGAGTTTCGAAAGCTTTCCTCATACGGCCCTAGTTAAAACCTACAATGTAGACGCTCAAACCCCAGATTCAGCAGGCACCATGACCGCAATGATGTCGGGTCTTAAAACTGACGTGGGTGTGATTGGTGTTGACGAAGATATTGAGCGCGGTGATTGCTCAACGGTTGCAGGCAACGAAGTTATTACCGCGCTGGAGCTTGCTGAAGTAAAAGGCTTGTCTACAGGTATTATTTCTACTGCTCGCATCACCCATGCGACTCCCGCGGCAACTTACGCCAAGTCTGCTGACCGCAACTGGGAAGATATTTCTGATATGCCAGCAGCCGCTTTAACTGCTGGCTGTAGTGACATTGCTGACCAGCTCGTCAATTTTGAAACTTATTTAGAAGCTCGCTACACCGGTGTTGATGTTGACGGCATTGATGTCGCTATGGGCGGTGGTCGCCGTCATTTCTTGCCAAAAGATGCTGCATTCAATAGCCCAGATGCAGTTAGTGACGTTGAGGGCGATAGAACCGACGGACGCGACCTTACGGCAGAATGGCAGACCATGTACGAAAATGGTGTATACGTTTATGACCAAGCAGGTTTTGACGCGATAGACACTGAAAGCGTTGAGCGTGTATTCGGCCTTTTCAACGAGTCGCATATGCAATACGAAGCAGACCGCGGAAATGACATCGCTGGCGAACCATCAGTTGCAGAGATGACAGAAACGGCAATCAATATTCTTAATAACAACGAGAACGGCTTTTTCTTAATGGTTGAATCAGGCCGCATTGACCACGCTCACCATGCGGGTAACGCGGCGGGTGCACTTACTGACACTCTAGCATTTGAAAAAGCAGTAATGACTGCGGTTGAAAATACCGATCCTTCTGAAACATTAATCCTCGTTACTGCTGATCACGGACATGTGTTCACAATTGCAGGCTACCCGAAGCGCGGTAATCCTATTCTAGGCAAAGTGGTTAACGTGGGGTCAGACGAACCTGCAACAGCGTCTGATGGCACTCCTTACACCACACTCGGTTACACCAACGGTCTAGGTTTTCGCAACCTAGGTGATGAAACGAATTCTGATGCCACGTACGCACTGGAAAACGCAGCAGGCCGCGTTGATATTACCAATATCGACACAACAACGCCTGGTTATCACCAAGAAGCACTTATTCCATTGAGTTCAGAAACACACTCTGGCGAAGACATTGCGCTACATGCAACAGGGCCTGGAAGCCAGCTTGCGCAAGGCGTAATAGAGCAGAACGTTGTTTTCCACTTGATTAATCAAGCGCTTGGCCTTGTAAACGAGTAAGTAGAGATAAGAATATGAACCTTTTTAAATTAAGTATAATTGCGGTAGCAGTAGCAGGTCTTTCAGCGTGTAGCTTAGAGGGCGACGATGGTAGCGATGGCGCACCTGGTGCTGATGGCTCTAATGGTCAAAACGGTTTAACAAGCCTTACCGTACAAACAGAATTAGCGGTTGGCGATGCTAACTGCCCTAACTCAGGTATTCGCATCGACTCTGGCTTAGACGCGGATGCCGACGGCACGCTTGGTGATTCTGAAATCACTTCTACCAGCTATGTTTGTGTTCCTGGTGTAAACAGCGTAAGCAATAGCGAACTACTAACTAGCCTCAATAACGAGTGGTTTGTGGCTGCTAAAAGCGAAGTAGAAAACAATAAAGCGGTTTGGATGAACGCAACATCGGGAGAAAGTACAGCATCATCGCGCGCGTCTTTTACTGCGACTGTAAATTCGCAAGAAGAGTTGAAAGCCATGGTAGCGAACCTGCGCGGTAAAGCGAAAAACATTATCTTGTTTGTCGGTGACGGCATGGGCGTTTCTACCGTTACAGCGGCGCGTATTCTAGATGGCCAGATGAACGGCCTAGCGGGCGAAGAAAACCAGCTTAGCTTTGACAAATTCCCATTCTCTGGGCTTTCAAAAACTTATAACGTTGATGCCCAAACACCTGATTCTGCAGGTACCATGACCGCAATGATGAGCGGCATAAAAACTGACGTTGGTGTTATTGGCGTAGACGAAGATATTGAGCGCGGTGATTGCTCTACGGTTGTGGGTAACGAATTGGTTACGGCACTTGAGCTTGCTGAAATTGCAGGAAAATCGACAGGCATCATTTCTACTGCTCGCATTACGCACGCCACGCCGGCGGCAACCTATGCAAAATCAGCGGATCGCAACTGGGAAGACATTTCAGATATGCCAGAAGATGCAATTACTGCAGGTTGTTCTGACATTGCCGAGCAGCTAGTTAATTTCGAAGCTAACTTGGAAGCGAACTTTGAAGGATTAGACGTTGATGGCCTTGAAGTTGTGATGGGTGGCGGACGCCGTCACTTCTTACCGCGTGACGAAGCATTTAACAGCCCAGACGCTGCAAGCAGTGTAGAAGGTGATCGTACAGATGGACGTGATTTAACGGCCGAGTGGCAAGCCATGTACGAAAACGGCGTTTATATCTATGATAAGTCTGGATTCGACGGACTAGATACTGAAACCACTGAAAGAGTCTTTGCACTTTTTAACGAATCACACATGCAATACGAAGCCGACCGCGGCAACGACATCGCCGGTGAACCATCTATCGCTGAAATGACTAGTGCAGCCATTAAAGTGCTAGATAACAATGAAGAAGGTTTCTTCCTGATGGTTGAATCCGGTCGTATCGACCACGCTCACCACGCAGGTAATGCTTACGGTGCACTTTACGACACTATCGCTTTTGCTGAAGCTGTTGATACTGCTGACAAGCTTACTGATGACGAAGAAACTCTCATTATCGTAACCGCCGACCACGGTCACGTCTTTACCATTGCTGGTTATCCTAAGCGCGGCAACCCCATTTTGGGCAAAGTGGTAAACGTGGGTTCAGATGAAGCCGCTACAGCCGCTGACGGTACCCCATACACCACGCTTGGCTATACCAATGGTTTAGGCTTTAGAAATCTGGGAGACGTCACTAACTCAGATGCATCTTATTTAGAAGGCCCTGATACAGGTCGTAAAGATATCACTGATGTCGATACTACAACACCAGGCTATCACCAAGAAGCTTTAATCCCATTAGGGTCGGAAACACACTCAGGTGAAGATGTAGGCATTTACGCCAAAGGCCCTGGCGCTTTCCTTGTAAACGGCACTAACGAGCAAAGCGTTATATTCCACGTTATCGATTTTGCTGGAGACTTTGTATCTCAAGCAGAAAATGCAATGGAATAAATTTTAAAAAAGTAATGCAAAGGCGGCCTTTGGTCGCCTTTCCGCTTCAGTTAATAACATCATTCTCGGTAGGATAAATGAATGAAATTATTCAATGCATTTGCGCTGATTTTTTTTACAAGTGCGAGTACGTGTAGCTTAGCTCAAGTCGCTGAGTCTTCGTCGGTAGTTAACGTATCTAGTGAGCAGACGTGTAAGAAAGACAGTGGCAGCCTATTTGCTAATTATGAAATAAGCACGACAAGCCCATCAAAAACCTCACGAACTACATCCCTTCATTTGTGGCGAAACGGCAACAAGGTTGCACATGAATACCCTGCAACCAATATTACTGAGTCATGGACGCTTGTTAGAAACAAATTTATAAAACCTACTCGCTTTTTCGATGCTCATCAGCGCGCTATTGAATACCAGCCTGGTGAAACCATTCACGGAAAAAAAGAGTCGGACTTTTCATACCGCTACCAACTTATTAGCGACAAACTTATTGATGTCATGACCCTAGATACAGTAGGCGGTAAAGGCTGTAATACAGTGGAATACTATTCACTAGATAACAGTCAGGGCCACTTTAAATTGGCATGGCTTCCCCATCTAAAATTAATAGAATCTTTTAGCGTTGATAAAAGTGGGTATGTAAGAGAGTGGAAACTCAAAACCGTCGATTTCAATAAGAATACGAAAGACTTCTTTACAAAAAGACAAAACTATCAAAGTACAGATTACGCTGATATTGGCGATGACCACACCGATCCTTTTTTAACCAAAATGGTTACCCAAGGCTTTATTGAAGCAGGAGCCAGTGGCTACTACGATGAGCATGGTCACAGTATCGGTGAAGGTCACTCACACTAAACCTTAAAAGCCTCTTTCTAAATGGCTGTGCCTGCAGTACGGCCATTTATTCACTAGGAAAAGGTTTTGTTACAAACTAGCCGAATGTACATGTGTCAGACGCTGGCTTAATTTTTGTTCTGTGGTATAAAGAACAAAAGCGAGTTAGTCATCATGGATGGTGTAAATGACAGATGTTCTTCTTTCCCCTACAAACTTCTGGTTTAGCATTTCGCTTATAGCCGTTTTCTTTATTTTCATACTAGAACTTGTTAGCACTATTTTTGGTATAAGCCTGTTGGGGTTAGGCGATGATTTTGCAGAGTTTGATGGCGATGGGTTTCTTAATACCTCGTTTGCCAACTGGCTTAATATTAATAAAGTTCCCTTTCTTATTTACCTGGTAGTACTTCTTACTCTATTCGGTTTAGTTGGCTTGATGGTTAACGGCTTAACAGCGAGTGCACTCGGCTATACCTTGCCAGCTTTCCTATCCGTTCCTCTTGCATTTGTTATTGGCGCATTCGTAACAGCTAAAACCGTAAAGGTAATTTCAGGCTTGTTGCCTAGTGTAGAGTCTAGCGCGGTTAACAGCGATGACTTCATTGGGTCTGTGGCCGAAATCACGATTGGAAAAGCAAGCCGAGGCAACCCAGCTGAAGCAAAGTTTACCGACCATTATTCACAGCCTCATTTTGTGTTAGTAGAACCTTTCGAAGATGAAGAGTTGTTCGCACAGGGAGAGCGCGTCATTTTAGTTCAGAAAAAACAACACAGCTGGTTAGCAACCCGCTACCTATAACCTAAAAGAGATAAAAGTATGGATACAATTCAACCATCTAGCTTGCCGTCAATACTCTTTATTGCCGGTGCTATTGTTGTAGGGCTTATCGTTATTGGCCTTATCTTTGCCAAACTTTACACCCGCGCGACGAAAGAAACAGCGTTCGTAAGAACCGGTTTAGGCGGTGAAAAAGTCATTAAGGACGGTGGCGCTATCGTGCTTCCTGTCGTTCACGAAATAATTCCAGTAAATATGAACACCCTTCGTATAGAAGTGGAAAAAATTCAAAAAGACGCGCTTATTACCAAAGATCGCATGCGTGTTGATGTTAAGGCAGACTTTTATTTACGCGTGGCCCCCAATGCCAATGGCATATCAATGGCTGCGCAAACGCTAGGAACGCGCACCACTCGCGCTGAAGAAGTTAAAAAGCTAATGGAGTCTAAGTTTGTTGACGTACTACGTGCCGTAGCTGCTGAAATGAGCATGACCGAAATGCATGAACAGCGTGCTGACTTTGTACAAAAAGTTCAGCAAAGCGTGGCTAACGATCTTGAAAAGAACGGTCTTGAGTTAGAATCGGTAAGCTTGACTGGTTTTGACCAAACCGACCTACAGTTTTTCAATGAAAACAACGCTTTCGATGCGGAGGGGCGTGCACGCTTAACGAAGATCATTGAAGAAAAGCGCAAAGAAACCAACGATATTCAACAAGAAAACCGCATTTTCATTGAACAGCGTAATTTGGCTGCTGAGAAACAATCGCTAGAAGTGAAACGAGATGAAGAAGAAGCTCGCTTAGCCCAAGAGCAAATTCTTGCCTTTAAACGTCAGGAACAAAAAGCAGAAATTGCTAAGCAGCGCGAAATGAAAGAACGGGAAGAGCGCGAAGCAGAGATTGCTAAAAACCGTGCTATCGAGGCTGCGGAAATTGAAAAATCACGGGAAATTGAAACCCAAGAAATTGCTAAGCGTCAGGCATTAGAGCAAGCGCGCATTCGTCAGCAGCAAGAAGTTGAGGTTTCTGAGCAAATTAAACAAATTGCCGTTGCGACAAAATCTGAGGAAGAGTCGGCCGCGCGTGCTAAAGCTGCTGAAGCGGAAAAAGCTAAAGTGGAAAAAGTGGAAGCAGTAACCACAGCGAAAATGGTGGCAGAAGCTGAGCGTAAGAAGCAAATTGAAGTTATAGACGCGCGTAAAGAGGCAGAGCGTGAGGCTGTGGGCATTACCGTAGAAGCACAAGCTAAGAAAGAAGCAGCTGAAAACTCTGCTGCCGCCATTCTTACGGAAGCTAAGGCTGCTGCCGATGCAAAAATGCTTCAGGCTGAAGCTGATGAGAAAGTGCTTGCTGTTGAAGCACAAGGTAAACAAGCGCTTTATGAGGCTGAAAATACGCTTAAGACCGAGCAAATTGAGCTGCAAAAAGCCCTTGCCATGCTCAAAATATTGCCTGAGCTTGTGGCACACGCCGTTAAGCCACTTGAAAACATAGAAGGTATTAAAATTCTTCAAGGCTACGGCCAAGGGAGTGGCGTGAAAGGCGATCACACCGTTGCTACTGCTGGTAGTGGTTTAGCTGAACAAGTAACGCAAGCCGCACTAAGCTATCGTGCTAACGCCCCACTGGTAGACTCTATGTTGCGTGAAGTGGGCTTGGTCGATGCGGAAAAAGGCACATTAGATGATTTGGTAACAGGCAACAGCGACATACTGACCAAGGCCAATGCCGTAAAACCTAAACCTATTGTGGCAGCACCAGAAAACCTAAATGGTAATAAAGCGTCGGAAGAGCTTCCAGCTGATTAATGCTCATTGAGCTGATTAATGCTCATTGAGCTAGTATTTAGCTAGCTAATACGACACAACTTCCTAAGCCCTGTAATTCAACAGGGCTTTTTGTTTTCACTTAATTTATCAACTAACCATTCTGAAAATACTTTTAATCGAAGTGGCATTTGTCTTCTAGAGGGGTACAGGAGATTTACCGGCATCGCCTGGGCCTCGAATTCAGGAAGCACACGAATTAGTTTTCCTTCTTTCAGCTCTGACTCAACCCCCACACTTGGAATTTGCGCAATACCTAATCCACTTGCGCACGCCGCAAAGTAGGCCTGGGTACTGTTAACACTTAACAAGCTTTGCATTTCGACACCATGGAGTTCTCCACCTTTCATAAATTCAAATTCTGGTGTTTTGTGACTTAGGGTATGGGAATAATCAATAAGCTTGTGATTAGCTAAATCTTCCAGCGACTGCGGTATGCCCCACTTCGTCGCATAATCAGGACTTACACAGTTATAAATTGGATAAGTTAAAAGGCGACGGGCAACCAAACTGCTATCCGCTAATGCACCAACCCTAATCACACAGTCAAACCCTTCTTTAATAAGGTCAACTTTACGATCGACACTGCTTACTCGCAACGTAATCTTGGGGTAAGTAGAGATAAACTCACCTAAAATGGGAAGCAGAATATTGGTTGCAAATCGGCTTGGCATATCGATACGAAGCTCGCCACTTACGCTGTCTGCTGAGGTTAAGAACTGTGATTGTAAGGCGTCCCATTCACTCAATAAGGCAATACTTTGCGGCAAGAACGTTTCTCCATCAGAGGTGAGAGAAACGCTTCGCGTACTTCGGTTAAAAAGGCGTGTGCCCAACTGCTTTTCGAGATTTGTTACCGCTTGAGAAATACTCGATTTCGGTAAACCTAGAAGTGCAGCCGCCGCACTGAAGCTTCCCAATCTCGCGGTTTCTACAAACCGTGTAAGCATATCGAACCTGTCCATCTTTCGCCTATTGTTCACCAAATAAGAACAATGTTATCGCTTTAGGTAGGTTTTTCATACCAATTTTAGTCAATATAATCGTCTACGAATTAACCAACAAAGAGAGATAACAATGGCGATTGCATTAATAACAGGTGGAAGTCGAGGTCTTGGGCGTGCTGGCGCATTAGCACTGGCGAAAAAAGGGATAGACGTTGTTATCACGTATAACACTAATGAAGCAGCGGCCGATGAGGTTGTTAAAGAGATTCAGAGCATTGGAAGAAAAGCCTGTGCCCTGCCCCTTAACACTGCCGCCTCGCATTATTCGTTCCCGGAATTTCTGGTTACGCTTAAAGACGTCCTGAAAAACCAATTTGGCAAACAGGCTATTACCTATCTGGTAAATAACGCCGGCGTTGGTCTAAATGCTTCTTTTACAGAAACAAGTATAAAACAGTTCGATACGCTATTTGATATGCATGTGAAGGGACCTTATTTTTTAACCCAAACACTGTTACCTGTTGTTGAGGATGGCGGAGCAATACTGAATGTTTCCTCTGGCTTGGCAAGATTTTGCTTCCCAGGATACAGCGCCTACGGTATGGCTAAAGGAGCCATAGAGGTCATGAGTCGTTACCTGGCTGCAGAGTTAGGAGCCCGTAAAATTAGAGTAAACACCCTGGCTCCAGGTGCCATTGAGACTGACTTTAGCGGTGGCTATGTTCGCGATAATAGCGAAGTCAATAATGCTATAGCCTCTCAGACCGCTTTAGGCCGCGTTGGCCAACCCGAAGATATAGGTGGCGTTATGGCAGCGCTATTAAGTAACGATAGTTATTGGATTAACGGCCAAAGGATTGAGGCATCTGGTGGTATGAAGTTGTAACACCATAAGCATGATGGCATTGATGTCAGCTTTTACGTATTAACGAAAATAGGTTAAACGCCTTTGTAACCTTTCAAGCTGCAAAGGCGTATCATAAGGAGTAACATACACAGGCAAAGTTGTATTCTCTGCGCTTAAACATTAGGTTTGGACGTGAGGATATTGTTAAGCCTTGAAAATATTATCTGAGATTTAGATATTTTTAAGGCAGAAAGTCGAGGATAAGTGCTATGAAGTCGCTACCCGAAGAACCAGAGAAACCATTAAGAGACGATTGTTGCGGCGGAGGTTCGTGTTGCCCATGTATTTGGGACGTATACTACGAAAAGCTTGCTAAGTGGAAAGAAGCAAAGCGAGAATTTGACGAGTTAGCGAATAATGAGTCATCAGACACAAGGTCTCCAGACTAGCGGTCCGTACTCGTATTTAAAAATGCCCTGTTCGCTATTTTCTACTATTGAACAGCCCTTGAACGAGCTACCCTGCCTTAGAACTTGCCTAATTTAAACCGCCGCATGAGCGTTCGACAGTTCCATTTTTTAAACTTCTCATTTACAAATTTCTATTCTACTGCTATTTTATCTTAATCGATTAAGATTTTGATTTTCTGTGAGTCTCAACCAAATTTGGTCAGTCAATAGCAGAAGATTAAGAATTAAGCTAAACCCGTTACATGGTTAATTTTGAATCTGCCAGACTGGTAGTGCTTAATTCGTAGTAATGTGTGCTCGCGATACGTAAGAGAAGTACGAGCAAGCGCATGCTGAATTTTGGAGAGTTATCATGTCTATACGCAATGGCGTTCAACTAATCACCTATGCAGACCGACTAGGCGATGGCAACATCGAGAGTCTAACAAGCATACTTCAGGGCCCGTTAGGTGGCCTGTTTACGGGTGTTCACATCCTTCCTTTTTACTACCCTTACGATGGTGAAGACGCGGGTTTCGATCCTATCGATCATACCTTGGTCGATGAGCGCTTGGGCGATTGGGACAACGTTAAAAAGCTTGGCGAATCGGTAGATATCATGGCCGACCTCATTGTTAACCATATGTCGGGGCAAAGTGAAGCGTTCAAAGACGTGCTGAAAAACGGGCGCGAATCGAGTTATTGGCCGCTGTTCTTAACCAAGGAAGATATTTTTAAGGGCAACGATCAAACGCAAATTGACGAACAAATAGCACAAGTGTTCCGCCCTCGACCCACACCGTTTTTCAGCGATTACGAGGTGGGCACAGAGACTGGTAACCCTGAAACCGTGCCGTTCTGGACAACTTTTACCTCTAATCAAATTGATATTGATGTGGAGTCACAGTTAGGCAAAGACTACCTATCTTCTATTCTTCAGTCGTTTACTGAAAGTAATGTTGATCTTATTCGCTTAGATGCGGCGGGCTATGCAATTAAACGCGCAGGTTCGAACTGCTTTATGCTTGAAGAAACCTTCGAATTTATCGAAGAATTATCAAACCGCGCACGTGGTATGGGCATGCAGTGTTTGGTCGAAATACACAGTCACTATCAAACTCAAATTGATATTGCTGCGCGTTGCGACAGTGTTTACGACTTCGCTTTACCTCCGCTTGTACTACACACCTTGTTCTCTAAAAATGCAGAGGCATTGGCATACTGGCTTTCAATTTCGCCACGTAACTGCTTTACCGTGCTAGATACTCACGATGGCATCGGCATTGTTGACGTGGGCGCGAATGGTGACAAACCAGGCCTGCTTACCGCAGATGCGATTAATTCGCTCGTTGACCAAATACATGAAAATTCCAATGGCGAGTCTAAAAAAGCCACCGGTGCCGCTGCAAATAATGTAGACCTTTACCAGGTAAACTGCACATATTACGATGCGTTAGGTAAAGATGACTTCGCTTATTTGGTTGCACGCGCCATTCAATTTTTTAGCCCGGGTATCCCTCAAGTTTATTACGGTGGCTTGCTTGCTGCGCACAATGACATGGCGTTACTTGCTAAAACCAATGTTGGCCGCGACATCAACCGCCCATACTTGTCTACTGCCATGGTAAAAGAAGCCGTTGAGAAGCCAGTGGTTAAAGGCCTTATGCAGCTTATTAGGCTAAGAAACGAAAGCGATGCTTTTAACGGTGTATTTGACGTGAGTTACATCAACAACGTATTCGTGCTTTCGTGGAAAAACGGCAACCATGCGGCGTCACTAAACGTGAACTTCAGCACCATGGATGCAACAATTCATACGGTGGATAATGGTGAAGAAAGCGTGTTGTCAATCAACTCGCTACTTGCTTAAAACGCAATCTTTAGCGATAGTTTAGCTACTTAGCGCTCAGCTATTCAGGAACTAACACGTGCCGTCAATGCGCTTAAACGCATTAGCGGCACGTAAACCTTGGATTAGCCATTACGATTTAAGTATTACAAGCCCCACCAGAAGAACTGGTATTGTTGTGAATTAACTCAGTACTCGTTTACCTAAACGACGTATTATTTTGTGTTGGTGTTTTATCTGTAGTCGTCGTTATACGCCCTACCCCAGTCACATAGCTGACGTAAAGTTGGCTCTAGTGTACGGCCTAAATCGGTAAGAGAATACTCTACACGAGGGGGCACTTCAGCATACACTTTCCTGTTTACCAACCCATCACGCTCTAACTCTCTGAGTTGCTGTGTAAGCATTTTCTGGGTAACGCCTTGCAATCGTCTACGCAACTGACTGAAACGTAGCGTTTTATGGCAAAGGTGCCACAAAATAACCCCTTTCCATTTACCGCCTATTATCTCAAGGGATACTGCTACGCCACAAATGTATTGATTTGAGCCGTTCGTATTTTCTACAGCATTGGGCGCATTATCTTGTTTCTGGCTTTTTAGGACGGCGTTATTATCAATGTCTGATGTCACATCACTTTCCTCTGCCACTACACTGTTCAAAGTTGCGGTCATACTACTCCCTCTTAGAGTAATTACGTTCATATTCACTACGTAAAAGGCTTTATTATTAATGTCAGCATTGATGTCAGTGGTCTTTGTTAAATCGAGCAAAGGGTTTACATCACGCCAATAGTATTTTTTAGGGTACTACCCTACTAAAAAGTGCATACTTGCGCAAAGTTTATATATCGTCACAATGGGTAGCGTAATCATTCGACTAACGGAGACAGGTATGACATCGTTTAAAGCCTTGCTCGTAGAAAAGCAGGAAGATAAATCCTTCACGCGCAACGTAACGCAGCGCTCACTTGATGACTTGCCTGAAGGCACGCTACTCATTAAGGTGCATTATTCATCGCTTAACTACAAAGATGCACTGTCAGCCACCGGCAATCCAGGTGTGAGCAGAAACTTTCCTCATACCCCAGGAATTGATGCAGCAGGCACGGTGGTATCGTGTGGTGACAATCGCTTTAAAGAAGGAGACGAAGTTATTGTCACCGGATTTGACCTCGGCATGAACACCGCTGGAGGCTTTGGCGAATACATCAGAATTCCAAGTGAATGGGCGGTAGCTAAGCCAAATGGACTTACGTTGAGAGAGTCAATGATCATTGGTACCGCAGGTTTTACTGCAGGACTATCGGTACAAGGCTTGGTTGAACACGGCGTGACTCCTGACAAAGGCGATATTCTAGTCACTGGCGCTACAGGAGGCGTGGGCTCTGTCGCTGTTGCCCTGTTGGCCAAAGCTGGCTTTTCGGTTGTGGCATGCACCGGAAAAAAAGAGCATGAGTCATTTTTAAAGACACTTGGCGCAAGCAAAGTGATAACTCGCGACGAACTATTAGAAAACAAAGAACGCCCCATGCTTAAGGAGCAATTCGCTGGCGCCGTTGATACAGTAGGCGGAGAGTATCTAGCACAGGCAATCAAAGCTACGCAATATGGCGGCGCGGTGACGTGCTGCGGTCTTACGGCTGCTGCAGATCTTAACGTGAGCGTATTTCCATTTATCTTGCGAGGCGTTTCATTGCTTGGAATCGACTCTGTGCAGTGCCCAATGCCTCCAAGATTGAGGTTGTGGGACAAGCTTGCTAGTGAATGGAAGCTAAACTGCCTTGATAACCTTACCGAGGAAGTGACTCTTGATGCGGTAAATGAAAACATAGACGTAATCTTAAAAGGGCAGATTTCTGGCCGTACTTTGGTTAATGTTCAAGGCTAAGTACATAAAAAGAAGGCACCTTAATATGGTGCCTTCGGTTTATCTGACTCGCCCCGACGAGCAACTAGTTTCCGTCGTTACTCATTTTTTTAGACAAGTGAATGGTGCTGACCTGCTTTGCTCTTCGCGAGCGAACCTTAATATTCAGAATTTCTACAATAAACGAGAACGCCATCGCAAAATAAACATACCCCTTAGGTACATGAACATCAAAGCCTTCTGTTATTAAGGTAAAGCCCACTAAAATCAAAAACGATAAAGCCAGCATTTTAATGGTTGGGTTTGCATCCACAAAGTCGCCAATCGGCTTTGCAGCTACTAGCATCACTGCTACTGACGCAACAATAGCAATAACCATGATGCTCAAATGTTCAACTAACCCTACTGCTGTGATAACAGAGTCGAGAGAAAAGATAACATCGAGCACCGCAATTTGAACCAAAATTGAGAAAAAACCAGAAGCTGCTACTTCCGTAGTTGATGCTTCGGTCACCTCGAAACTGGCATGTATTTCGTGGGTTGATTTTGCAATAAGAAAGAGGCCGCCCAACACTAAAATAATGTCACGGCCAGATATTTCATTCCCAAAGAGGCTAAATAACGGATTAACTAAGCCCATTACCCAAGCCAAACTAAATAGCAATAACAGTCGCGAGCCCATGGCTAAACCAAGGCCTATTTGACGTGCTTTATTTCTTTGATGTTCAGGTAGCCTGCCCACCAATATTGAAATAAAGATTATGTTATCAATACCAAGCACTATCTCTAATGCCATTAAGGTGCCTAATGCCACCCAAGCTTCTGGACTCGCAAGCCATTCAAACATTTGCGCTATAAACCTTAGCCAAAACCACCTAATTTAGCGCATAGTATTACGGAATATCATCTCAAGCACGCTTTCTTTAGAAGCCCTCTAGAACCAACTTACCGATAGCTCGCCCTTCTTCTAAAATCTTGTGCGCGTCGATTAAGTTAGCAGCGTTAATTTTACCTAAGTGTTTGCCAACGGTAGTTCTAATTTTGCCTTCGTCAATAAGCGATGCTACATGAGCAAGCAGACGGCTTTGCTCTGCCATATCGTCGGTTTCAAACATTGAGCGCGTAAACATGAACTCCCAATGAAGTGACAAGCTCTTCTGCTTTAGCTTGGCTACGTCAAGACTTTCTGGGTCGTCAATTAGCGCTAGTTTGCCCTTTGGCTTCATAACTTCAACAAAGCTTTCAATGTACTTGTGCGTATTATTTAAACTTGCGACATGAGTCACTTCACCAATGTTTAACGCCTTGATTTGCTCAGCCATAGGCTTGCTGTGATCCACTACGTAGTCGGCACCTAACTCCTGAACCCAGCTTTTTGAGCTTTCACGCGAGGCAGTGGCGATCACGGTAGCCCCCGTTAGTACTTTAAGCAATTGCAGCATAATAGAACCCACGCCACCAGCTGCGCCTACCACAAGCACAACCTCATCGCTCTTTTCACTTTGTTGCCTTAGAGCAAGATGCTCAAACAACAATTCGTATGCTGTGATTGTGGTTAGAGGAAGTGCCGCAGCATCGCTGTCTGACAGAGACTTAGGCGCTTTACCGACAATACGTTCATCAACTAATTGAAACTCTGCGTTTGAGCCGGCTCTGGTAAGGTCGCCAGCGTAGTAAACTCTGTCACCAACTGCGAACTCGGTAACATCAGCGCCTATATCAACGATTTCACCTACTGCATCCCACCCCAGAATTTTGGGATCACCTCCATTAGGATTAACGCGATGACGAATTTTATAATCGACCGGGTTGACTGCTATCGCACTTATTTTTACAAGTAAATCTCGACCCGACGCGCTGGGCTTTTCGATGTCAATATCCACCAGTGCATTAGGCTCATTAATACCAAGTGAGTGGGTATAACCAATAGCTTTCATCATTTGTCTCTCCTTTGAGTAATATCATCATCATACTCTTGATTAAATTTGGATAAACAGCACAATAAAAGAAACATTATCAAATAGTTTTTGAAAGCCATGTTACTCGACGACTTGAATGTAGTGATAAAAGTTGCTGAATTTAGAAACATTACTGCAGCAGCGACACATTTGAATATGCGTACAGCAACCGCAAGTGCTGCGGTAAAACGCGTAGAACAGGCCCTTGGTGCCGAATTATTTGTTCGTACTACACGCTCACTACGCCTGTCGTCTGCGGGTGAAAGGTTTTTGCCAACGTGCCAAGAAGCCATGTCAATGCTGGCTAATGCCAAGCAGAACTTAAAGGGCGATACAGGCGTGATTGAGGGCGAGCTTAGGTTAGGTTTATCGTCTGATTTAGGCCGAAATGTGATTGCGCCGTGGCTAGATGACTTTATGGATTTGCATGACAAAATAACCGTAAAGCTCAACCTGAGTGACAGCAACATTGACTTTTATCGCGATCCCGTCGATTTAGCGCTAAGGTACGGTACTCCAACCGATGCGAATGTATACGGTTTCAAAATTTGTGATGTACCAAGTTTACTTGTTGCCTCCCCTTCTTATATCAGCTCTCATGGTGCCCCTGAAAAATTTGGAGACTTGCAAACACACAACGGACTTTTTTACCAACTACACGACAAGGTATATAACGAATGGGAGTTTTTTCACAAAGGGACACCGCTGAAGATAAAAATGCGAGGCAACAGAACCGCAAACGACGGAGAGATAGTAAAGCGTTGGGCCGTTGCGGGTAAAGGTATTGCTGTTAAATCTGGCTTAGATGCGTGCGACGACATTTTAAAGGGTCGACTTGTAACCTTGTTGCCCGAATATCAACCTAAACCGAAACAGCTTTGGCTGATTTGCCCTAGCCGCCAATCTATTACTCCAGCAGTAAGACTATTCAGAGATATGCTGAAAGAGCGCTGCGCTGAATGTTTAGCGCAGCTAGCCGCATTCAGCGTATCAAAATATCAAAAATAGACGAGTATCTGTGCATTTACTTTTGAATACTTTGATTTAGCTGTGCGTAAGCTTCCTCAAAACCTGTCAACGATATGGGCAAGGTAACTTGCTGGTTTTCAGATTTTTGAAACGCTATTAGCATAGTCTGTCCATTGTGCATTTGTTTCAAAAGCTCATTGTCGATTTTCACTATACTTTGGCAAGACTTCTCGTCACAGCCTGAGAATGGCACTTGTATGGATGCAAAATCGTCGATTTTTACTCCTACACCATTTTTTGTGAGTGTATTTTTTGGAAGCTTTATTTTCAATACTGGAAAATCTTGCGAATAGGAGTAGTCAACGTTGACGCCCAATAGCACTTTTTTTGCTTCTTTGTCTTTGGCAACGAGCTGGCTAAGCGTACACACAGACGAATCATTACATAGCAAACTCCAACTACCAAAGTCACTTGTGGTTACAGCCCATGAAAAAAACGATGCAAGTACTAAACTAACTGCTACTAAATATTTCACTTTCACCTCTTAGCAAAACGGGGAGCGCACGCTCCCCCTCTTTTATGACAACTTTATTGCTTCCGCTTTCTTATAACAAGCGTAGCAAACATTGCACTTAGCATTAGAAATAGAGTATTGGGTGTTGGCACAGATACAGGATCAGGTACAAACACAGTAACGGCATTCTGGTTCATATTAACAACGCCAGAACCATCGAAAGTGAGGCCGGTTACAAATGCGTCCGGCGTAGGCTCGAGCATATTCGAAACATCAATTCCCATAATTCTGAAGCGGTCAACTGGGGTATTGAAGTCGTACTCCTCACCACCAGTGATATCTGTGCCTGTATCGAACCAATCCATCAGAACATTGTCCCAAAGAAATAGGTCAAACATGTCGTCGTCGTAACCTTCAGGCAAAAGCACTGACGCGATGTTTGGACCACTATTTACAATATAGTCATAGCCTACTGCCACATCTGGGTCGATGAATACAAGTTCATCTGGATCATCGATAGAGAATTCAAATTCATAGTCTGTCGGTGTTTCTGGATTAACAATTGGCAATATAGGGTTTTCTGGAGTATCACCCGGTAGTACGCCATCGCGAATAGCAAACTTCCAAATACCAGGCGTGCCCGTGTTGCTGTTACTTTCGTCTATATCAGCGATAGCGGCGGTTTGAGACCCCGGCACAGTGAAAAAGTTTTCCCCATCTCCCGCGTCATAACCCGCTTGTGCTGGAACGCCGTTTGACGCACTACCTGAAGTCCAGCCGATATCTTCATATCTAAACTCAACGTCGAAATTTCCCGCACCTGTGTCTTCCCGATCAATTAACACTAATTGGAACGTGTTTGTGGGGTTACTGTTTTGACTGTAGTAACCAACATCGTTCCATGTCACTACCAGCGTGTTTTCATTCGGTGAACCGATAAACACGTCGCCACACTCTGCACAGCGCGTATCTACATCGCCCCAAAATGGCGCGATCATTGGCTGGTTGCTTATGGGGAAGGGTCTTGGCGTAAAGGAGCTCACGGTGCCATTGAAGGTTATATTACCGTTATTGTTAATGAAGAATCTATCGTATGAAGTACCAAAGAAATTTACGCCACTATCGAAGGCAAGCGATTCAAATGCGTCAAATACGATAGCGCCCGATGAACCGTCGTCGTTACCATTCATCGCTAAGTTACCAAATCCACTTTCAGTAGAGCCTTCCCAGCCGGAAAGGAGCACTGAAGCATTGGCTGTGGTGCTTGAGATTGAGAATGCTAGCGCTGCGCTCGCCAACAGGGATAATGAAAAACGCGAAGACTTTTTCATGTATACGTCCTTGTAGTTTATGTTAATAAGAATTTCATTATTTAGCAGACCCGATTTAGCAAAGTGTAAGCCAAATCTAAAATAGCTTTTAAATACAGAAGCTTAAAAAATAAATAATGAATTAGTTTAATATAATGTAAAAAAACCTGACATCCTTGTCTTTAGATTTTCAGACGTACTATCGCTTGTATTCAGCAGGTATGCCTTTGCCTGGTGTGCTCATTTTAATAAACTCGCGTAGGTCTTGGTTGGACTGTTTTAAGTCGTCGCGACGCAGATACATCATGTGGCCGCTGCGATATCCCTTAAAGCTCAAACGGTCTTTTAAATTGCCACTTTGATCGAGCTGCCACATCGTATACTTGGCATCAAAGTAGTTCGTTGCGCCGTCGTAATAGCCAGCTTGAATCATCACATTCAGATACGGGTTTTGCGCCATGGCTAATCGCAAGTTCTCACCCGATTGATTATTGCTTCTATCCCACGGGTGCACGTTTCCAAACATGTTGTACTTAATATCAGTTTTGTAGTTTAACTCTTCACGCAAATAGTAATTAATAGCGGGCGTGAACGAATGAAGCCATGATGTTAGCTCAGCCCAATAGTCAGGGCGGTCGCCGCTTTGCTTAGCATCTATACCTAAATAGCGGCTGTCTAAACGACCTAGCGTCTTCCCTTCGTCGCGCAGTAAGTCTTTCCAGAAAAATGCAGTGCTCACGTCTAAGTTGTTTTGCGCAATAGACGCTTCACTTAACCCAGAATAGCGTGCCATTTGCGTTAACACATCTCGCTTTTCCGTTTCACCAATGAAGCCACCTTTGGCCAGAGCAGGAATAAGCGTATTGATGGTGAAGTCTTCAACTTCAGGCAATAGCTCAGTAAGATCTTTGTTTTGCAACGCGGGTTCAAGCTTATTGTGATACCACGCCGCGGCAGCAAAATAAGGCAGTCGATTAGCGGCTTTTACCGGCCCGTTGCGCTCTATACCAATATCGGTTGGCGATACAAGCACAACGCCGTTTAAGTACATCCATTGGCGATTTTGAAGCTCTAATGCTAATCCTGACACACGCGTCGTGCCGTAACTTTCACCGATAAGATATTTAGGTGAACGCCAGCGATTATTACGCGTTACAAAAGTATTCACCCAGTCTGCCAAATAGCTAATATCGGCATTTACACCAAAGAACATTTTCTGCTGTTCATCTTGCGATGGCATGCTGCCGTCAGCTTTAGGCAGCACGCGGCTGTACCCTGTATTCACTGGGTTAACAAACACAATGTCAGCCACATCCAAAATGGAGTAAGGATTGGTTTGAACACCATAGGGCTGAACTGGATAGCCTTCATCGTCAATATTAAGAATACGAGGGCCTGTGTAGGCTACATGCATCCACACTGACGCAGAGCCTGGACCACCGTTAAAAGAAATAATAAGCGGGCGCTCAGTATTCTCTTTTACGTCAGTGCGCTGATAGTAAGTGTAAAACAAAGTGGCAACCGCTTCGTCTTTACTGTTCCAAACCGGTTGAGTACCCGTGGTAGCACTGTACTTTACGCGCTTGCCTAGGATTTTAGTTTCGTGCTCTGTCACTACACTGCTATCAATTTTTATTGAACGAGCATGGGCAGATGCGCTTTCTTCTTGCGCTGAAGCACTGGTAGTTAAGCTTACAAAAGCAATTAAGGCTGCCGTTAACCATGCTAGGGTCGCGTGCGATTGCGCTTTGTGTTTATTTTTACCCAGACTTAATAATACGGGCGATGTATTTCTAACTAAGGATTGAATATTCATCATTATTATCTTTGAGTGTCGTTAATTTTATCTTTTTTGTGTTGTCTTTGTATTGCACGCTTTACTATATCGCTGTTCACATGACAGCTTAGCAATGAACGACAAAACGACCAATTTCTTCGATACATTTCTGTAACACGGTTAAGCCTTTCAAATATTCTCAGGGCCATTGATTTTTATGTGTGTAATGAGTTCAGGGAAAAACGTTAAGAATCTCGCTTCAATCTCGTCTCTGTTCGCATTAATATCATCCACAGCAAGATGAAACGTGTTGGGAAAACGAATACGTTTAGCAACCACAGTAATCGCCTTAGCAATGCCCTCTTCCTTAGCATAACCTTCAAACCAGTCATGGGTTATCATATGCCCGACACTGTGCTGCATCGTTCTTGGCATAGTGGGCAATCGCTGTTCTAACAATGCGAAACTTTGTTCCCTGAATTCGTCAAAACCCTGTGTTGTAAACGACGCCCAATGTTTAATTAGCAAGTGATCGAAGTAGATATCCAGCGCCACAGGTGCAAAGCGCCGACGACTTTTATGAAATAACGCCTTTGCTGCTAAGACGCTGGTATGACTGTCGGTGAACCTATCGACTTCATAGTGGTTTTTAAGACCTAGCCGTACCGCTTGTCCAAACTCTTTAATATCAACACCCCGCCTGAAATCACCGAGTAGGTTACCGAATTGAGAATCGGCAGTTGGTCGGGCTAAGAAAAGATGGGCAAGATAATTCATTTTGTAATTTATTGGCCTCTATTTTAAGTTGTAAGGGCTTGTAGGTATCAAGTAAAATTACGGTTCAATTCAGATACGCTGAATTTTGTGCTTTTATAAACCGAAACTGCCGAAACTAGCGTTGGCAGCAGCCAAATTCAAATGTAACTGAAAAACCGTAGCACTTAAAATTGAGTTTCAACATGTCTGTAATTTCCACTTCTGAAGTCACGTCTCTACTTTCACCAATCAATGCCTTTTTACATTGCGAGACGCCACAGTCGTGGATAGACGAAGCGCAGAAAGAGGAAAACCTTCGCGTTATCCTTACTGACCACCTAATTTGCGAGCTTAAAGCGGCTCAGTCGGCTATGTACCTACTTCGCCGCTATGTAGCCGATGAGGAAACCAGTAAGGTATTGCTGGGCTGGTTGAAACCTTACGAAGACTTCACTTACCGCCACGAAGGCGATTGGCAATCGCTTAATACTAAGCACCTTTCCAAAAATGTATTTAACACTGAAGGGCTAGACCCTTTTAAAAAAGACATGCTTGATAAAATGGTCATGCTAATTAAAGAAGAGCTTCATCATTTTTACCAAGTGCTAGAAATTATGCACGAGTTGGGGTTTGAATATAAGTCGGTAACATCCAGTCGTTACGCCAATGGCTTGTTGCGTCACGTACGCACTTACGAACCTGAAAAGCTTGTCGACAAGCTCATTTGTGGTGCCTACATTGAAGCGCGCTCCTGTGAACGCTTTGCCAAACTTGCGCCGTATGTTTCCGAAAATTTAGGCAAGTTCTATGTGTCGCTGTTGCGCTCTGAGGCCAGACACTTTGAAGACTACCTAACGCTGGCTGGGCAAATCGCTAAAACCGATATTTCAGAGCGCGTTGCCCACTTCGGAAGCGTTGAAAAATCGCTGATTGAAAGCGACGATGACGAATTGCGTTTCCACTCAGGTGCACCACGCTAAAGTTAACGCTTTGCATCCGTTTATAAATTAATCAATTTATATTGACGGCTTAGTCATTCTGCTGCACACTCAATTTGTAAACATATTGTTAACGGCAGTGTTTAGCGCTTTGCGCTATGTTTGTGTCTCCTTGGTTTTACGGTTAGTCCGTGTGTTCTCCCTGCCTCACAACAATATTTTTTAAAATAATAACGTTGGTGAACAAGGCAGGACTTTATGATTTTGAATCATTTAATTGGTATTTACACTCATCCAAAAGAAGAGTGGCAAACCATTGATACCAAACACGAAACCTATTTTTACGCGCTTACCCATATCGCTTTTATATCTCTCATTCCTTCACTCGTGGCCTATTATTCCAGTGCCCATACTGGCTGGAGAATCGGCGCAGGTGACATAATTCGCCTTAGCGAAAATACCGCCATTATGATGGGTATAGGCATGTATTTTGGCTTGATTGCAGGCGTGGTCGCATTGGCTGTACTTATTCATGAGTTGGCTAAAGCGTTTGATGCGACGCCAACTTATACGCAGTCGCTGGAACTTGCGGCCTACACGGCTACACCGTTGTTTATGGTGGGCTTCGCAGGTCTTTACCCAGAACTCTGGGTAGTGATGACGGCGCTGTTAGTCGGTATTAGCTATTCGGTATACCTGCTCTACTCTGGCGTGCCAATTTTGATGCATATGCCAGAAGATAAAGGGTTCATTTATTCAAGCTCGGTAGTGACATGTGGGCTAGTATTGCTCGTTATTCTAATGACAGGTTCAGTTTTGGTGTGGGGACTGTCTGGCGGGCCAGTATTTGTTCACTAGCCTCTTTCATTGAAATAAAGCATTAAAAAAGCCGCTTTAAAAAGCGGCTTTTTGTTATATCAAAGAGCGTCTTACATTAATCAGCGGCATCAATATTATGCACATCAAGGTTGCTAAGCTCTGCTTGCACCACTGGCGCTTTTCTTGACGCTTCACCGCGCGACATATCAATTCGCTCAAGGTACTCTTGGTCGATATCCGCAGTAATATAGTTACCATCAAAAACAGACGTTTCAAAACGCTGAATAGTTTCGTTCTCTTCGCGAACGGCATCTACTAAGTCAGAAATGTCTTGGAAGATAAGGCCATCTGCTTGGATAAGCTCTGCAATTTGATCTATTTCACGACCATAAGCAATCAGTTCGTTTGCCGATGGCATATCAATACCATACACATTTGGGAAACGAATTTCTGGAGCAGCTGACGCAAAGTATACTTTCTTCGCACCTGACTCACGCGCCATCTCAATGATTTGACCCGATGTAGTACCGCGCACGATAGAGTCATCGACAAGTAGTACACTCTTACCTTTAAACTCAGATGAGATTGCGTTTAGCTTACGGCGTACTGATTTTTTACGCATGGTTTGGCCAGGCATAATGAAAGTACGTCCAATGTAGCGGTTTTTAACGAAGCCTTGGCGATATGGCAAATCCAGTGTGTTTGCGATTTGAAGCGCCACATCCATCGACGTTTCAGGAATAGGAATAACCACGTCGATATCCAGATCTGCCCATTCGCGCTTAATTTTTTCACCTAGCTTACGGCCCATGTTTACACGCGATGCATAAACTGAAATGCCATCTATGAAGCTATCTGGGCGAGCAAAATAAACAAACTCAAAGATACACGGAGAGGTTACTGGATTCTCGGCACACTGTCTGGTGTGCAGTTGACCCTCTTCGGTAATGAATACCGCTTCACCTGGCATTACATCGCGTACAAACTGGAAGCCAACAGCATCAAGCGCCACGCTTTCAGATGCCACCATCCATTCCTCACCCAGCTCGCTCATACGCTTACCGAGTGCTAGAGGACGAATACCGTGCGGGTCGCGAAACGCTACAATACCTTGGCCGATGATGGCCGCAACAACTGCGTAGGCACCACGAATTTTCTTATGAACTTTCGTTACCACTTCAAAAATGTGTTCGGCACTTACGCTTAAACCTGCTACCTGCTGCAGTTCATGCGCAAGAATGTTAAGCAATAATTCTGAATCTGAGGTGGTGTTGATGTGGCGGCGTGCAATGCGGAATACTTCTTCCTGTAGTTCATGGGCGTTGGTGAGGTTGCCGTTATGAGCAAAGGCAATACCAAACGGCGAGTTCACATAAAACGGTTGCGCCTCTGCAGAGCTTGATGTACCCGCGGTAGGATAGCGAACATGGCCAATACCCATGTTGCCAGACAGCCTCTTCATATGACGCGTATGGAAAACATCTCGAACCAAACCATTTGCCTTACGCAAATTAAACATATTTTGGTCGATAGTCATTATGCCTGCGGCATCCTGTCCACGGTGTTGAATAACCGTTAGACCGTCGTACAGTGACTGAGCTACGGGCGTTTTACCAACTATTCCGACTATACCACACATGTGCGTTACCTATTTCAAGCGGGATTTAAGAAACTGGAGGAGTCTTTCACATAGCTGAAAAACCACTCAATGATGACACCAAACTCTGGAATGAGTACCGATGCTTGCCACCAATCTGAGGAAGCTGCACCAGTAAAGGTATCCATAAAAAAGAGCAATGCGCTAACTATAAGCACGCCACGCAGTGCGCCAAAAACTATACCGAGGGCCCTATCTGTTCCAGACAGCCCTGTTGCCTGAACCAATTGGCTAATCACGTAATTGATCATGCCGCCAAGAATGAGCGTGGTGACAAACAATGCTGCAATTGCAGCACCGTTTTTTAAGTAAGGATCGTCAATGGCTGTGAAGTAAACGGCGAGGTCAGCGTAGAAATTGCTTGAAATAAAGAGTGCAGCAAACCATACCACTAACGAGATGGCTTCTTTAACAAACCCTCTGATCAGGCTTATTAAGGTAGATACCGCAATGATACCCAGTATGGAAAAGTCTACCCAGTTCATCGTCTCTTTATTGCGTTGATGTTGCTTTTTATCGTAAAGCAACGAGCCTTTGGCGAGATGGCGCGCATTCTAACAGAAGATAAAAATATTACTAGTCTGTAATACCAATCCCTGTTGCTCTGTCCGTGCTTAATTCGACAAGCACCAGGAACAATGCGCACTATTCAACTTTGAACGTAGTGACCTTACCTTTAAGACTCGTGAGTTCCTTTAAGTGAGGTAGTGCCGATTCCAGTTTTTTCTTGTCTAAATCTGGGCCAACGAAAACTTTATTAAGCGGGCCAGAACTGGTTTGAATTTTGCGACTAAACGCACGATACCCAGCCTTTTCCAGTTTCGTCAGCAGTGCCTTCACGTTTTTCTCGTGTCGGAAGCTGCCAAGTTGAATAACCCAACCAGCGTCATCGTCTGCGGCACTTTTTGTATTAACCACCGTTTGGCTTGCTAGATTGTCTTCTTCAAAAGTTTTCACCGCTGGCGCTTTTGCGGTAGTGGCTTCACCTGCACGACCACTTTCCCCTGTGCCAGAAGAATCCAAATCATCATCTAATGCCGTTTCATCTTGAATTTCAACCGCTGGCACCGCAGCTTTCGCCACGCGCTCTGATGGAAAAGATTCTGGCTCTACGATGGGCTTTTTAGGCGGATTAGCAGGTACAGAGACAAAAGGTTCTCTGTTTGTTTGCTTTTTGCCATCAAGAAAGTCTGGTAAAAAGATTACCGCTAGGGCGACAACAATAATTGTCCCCACCAGTCTATTCTTTAATGCCGATGTCACTGTGCTCTCCTGCTTGAATACACGGTTTTACTCTACAAGGCGCGTGTTAGTTTTGCTCAGCAAGCACGTCTGCTACGGTAACAAAAGAACCAAAAACGAGAATAAGTTCACCAGTTTGATAATCTGCAAGCGCGCGCTGATATGCCGAGGTCACGTCCTGAAACGTGTCTATATTCTCTATGGTTGTGCCGGCATTAACAAGTGCATTTTCAAGTACTTCTGCCCTGCAGCCCCGAGGACCACTCGTTGACGCTACGTACCACTTGGCATTAAGTGTCGCCAGTGGCGCTAAGGTCTCTGCAATAGACTTATCTTTTAGCATGCCCACCACAACGCGCATTTGGCTTACATCGTAACGGTTTAGCCAATCTTGCATAGCTGTCGTCGCTTGTGGATTATGGGCAACGTCTACAACTACTAACGGGGAATCACTGATAGTCTGCTGGCGCCCCGGCATGGTGGTGTTCTCAATAATATCTCTTACCACGCTTTCTTCGGGCAGCAAATCTAGTAGCTCCAGCGCGGCCAACGCTGTACTCGCATTTTGAAGTGGAATTTTAGGGTAAGGTAGCGACGTATAACTATTGCCCTTCCCTTTCCAGCTCCACTCACTGTAATCACTTGCTACCACTGTTTCGAAATCTTGTGTAGCCCAACGTACGTTAGCTTGTAGCTCGTTAGCCACATCGTAAAGCGATGATGGAGGAAACAGCTCACCAACCACTGCGTTGCCGCTTTTGCGCATAATGCCCGCTTTTTCCCGAGCAATTTTTTCGCGGGTATTACCAAGCCAATCTTGATGGTCAAGATCGATAGTCGTAATAACAGCTAGATAGGGGTCAATAATGTTGGTGGCATCCAAACGTCCGCCTAGGCCCACTTCAAGAATGACCACATCAACATCCCATGACTGCATCATTTTCATGGCAGCCAGTGTACCGAACTCAAAGTAAGTTAGAGTAATAGGTTCGCCACCCGTGTCTTTTCGCGCGCTTTCAACAAACTCAAATGCATTCACAAATTCATCGGCAGGAGGTAATTCACCGTTGTAACGCACGCGTTCACGATAGTCGGTTAAATGGGGTGAACTGTATACCGCAACACTTTTTCCTTGCGATAGCATGGCCTGTTCGAGTAAGCGACACGTTGTGCCTTTACCGTTAGTGCCTGCAACAGTAATAACCAAAGACTGGCTAAGCGAAAGTCCCATGGCATTGGCCACCGCTTTCACTCTGTCTAGCCCCATATCGATGGCGCTAGGATGAATAGATTCTAGGTAGGATAACCACTGGCTCAGGCTTTTTTGCGAAGATGAAGACGCTGAAGCGTTTTCTGCGTGTGGCGCTGAGCCAGTATTTAGATTGTTTTCGTTATTCACTAATTCTTATAATGCAACTTAACCAACAGGCTGTGTAATCTATCACGCATATCTCTGCGGTCAACAATCATATCAATTGCACCTTTCTCAACAAGGAACTCACTGCGTTGGAAACCTTCAGGCAGCTTTTCTCTTACTGTTTGTTCGATTACGCGAGGACCCGCAAAGCCGATTAGCGCTTTTGGCTCGGCTACGTTTACGTCACCAAGCATTGCCAAACTTGCAGATACACCACCCATTGTAGGGTCTGTAAGTACACTAATATAAGGCAGGCCTTTCTTACTCATTTTAGCAAGCGCTGCAGATGTTTTAGCCATTTGCATTAGCGACATCAGTGCTTCTTGCATACGCGCACCGCCACTAGCACTAAAGCAAATAAGCGGCATATCGTTTTCTAAGCATGCATTAACAGCAGCAACGAAGCGAGCACCTACAACCGATGCCATTGAGCCGCCCATAAACGCAAACTCAAAACACGCAACCACTACCGGCATACCTTTTAGCTTGCCCTGCATTACCACTAGCGCGTCTTTCTCGTTCGTTGCCTTTTGTGCAGCAACGATACGGTCTTTATAGCGCTTAGAGTCTTTAAACTTAAGTACGTCTTGCGGCTCGTGCTCTGCACCTAACTCAACGCGATCGCCATCATCTAGGAACGCATCGATACGGCGGCGTGCCGTAATACGCATGTGATGGTCACATTTAGGGCAAACTTCCTGAAGTTTTTCCAGTTCGCTCTTATACAGCACTGCTTGGCATGAACCACACTTCGTCCAGATACCCTCTGGTACGTTACCTTTGGTTGATGTTTGCGTGCGAGGAAGAATTTTTTGAATCCAGCTCATGGAAATTGAATCCTTTGTTTTTTGTTTGCCGACCGTGACGATTGATGTTTGTTCATACTTGTGGCCAACAACACATTAATTTTTTAAGTTTCATACTGTATTACAAAGAAAAAATACGTAACACAATAGAACAGCTACCTAATATAGCGCGCTATTAGACCACAATACAACGAAATGGAAAAAACAAAACTGGTCTTAGAAGTTGGCAAGGGATGATTTGAAGATACATGCTTCAATACAACCTGAGTTAACTGCTAGATGATGTGCAACTAACTCAGATTGAAAAATTTAAAGACGAAGGTAGATAGATTAGGCCTCTGGAAGGAATAGCGGCCCTAAAGGCGGTTTAGGCAAACCGTGCTCGTCAGGGTATGTGACGTCAACCAAGTACAACCCATTTGGCTTCGCCGTAGCTGCAGATTTACTTCTGTCTTTCAGGCTTAACAAGTGAGCTATCCAATTTACATCTTGCTCCCCTGCCCCAATCTCAACAAGCGCGCCCGTGATATTGCGAACCATATGATGCAAGAAAGCATTGGCGCGAATATCGATAATAACGTATCGCCCTTGGCGATATACGCTTACATCAGTAACGTTGCGAAATGGCGTTTTACTTTGGCAAAGCGCTGCGCGGAACGAGGTAAAGTCTTGCTCGCCTAGCAAGGCTTGTGCGGCAACATGCATTTTTTTCTCATCTAATTCGCGGTGAATATGGGTAACACCGGAATGGAGAATAGCAGGACGCATTTTCGCATTATGAATAACGTAACGATAGCGGCGATGGGTAGCAGAAAAACGTGCATGGAAGTCATCGCTGACGTTCTTTGCCCAGGTAACAGCAACAGAGTTAGGCAGATTCGCATTTACGCCGAGTGTCCAAGCGCGCTCTGAGCGTGGTGCATCACAGTTAAAGTGAACCACTTGCCCAGTAGCATGTACACCAGCATCGGTACGTCCAGCGCATTGCACTTCAATGGGTTCGTTGGCTACTGTCGATAGTGCCTTTTCAAGATGTTCCTGAACACTTGGTACTTCACGCTGGCGTTGCCATCCGTATACAGCAGCACCGTCGTATTCAATCCCTAAGGCAATTCGCCCCATATCTGTATTACCCCGTTTCTGAAAAGGCGCTAAGTGTAGTCATGTCGCTTGCAACATGCAATGCCGCTAATACGCAAAATTCTTTTAGGTCATAGAAAATAAATGTACATCACCTAAAACAAAAACGGCCTGTATATCTTGTAAATATACTGGCCGTCCAAAATCTCAAACGAGAGCGCGGTTATGCGCATAAGAGCAAACTACTTAAGCAATATTCGCTAAAATCGATGCGGCTTCCTGTTTTTGCTCTTCGCTACCCTCTTTCATTACTTCTTCAAGCAACTCTTTTGCAGCGTCCACATCGTCCATTTCAATATAAGCGCGAGCTAAGTCCAGGTTAGCGTTCTGCCCTGCGTCTTTATCTATATCAATCACCGTATCTTCATCAGATACACCTGTGAAGTCAGATAAACTTACATCAAGATCTAGCGCTTGGCTATCCGGGTCAATAGCGTCTGCATCATCGCCATCGTCCATTAAAGCCTCTACATCAAGGAAGTCTTCTGGTGGCGTTTGCGCGTCACTTTCACTGTCGACATCACTAAGTAAGGCGGCAAGATCTAAATCAGGGTTATCGAGTTTAAGATCATCCTCTTGAGCCTTTTCAGTCTCAACGGATTGAGCCTCTTGTTCGTCCTCTTCAATTTCAGTTGGCGTGGCAATATCCAATTCCACATCATCTGGAATTTCAAGGTCGTCTAATGCAAGTTCCGAATCATCTTCTTCAAGGGCGAAAGTATCTTCGTCGTCTTCTTGCTCAGACTCAAAAGCACCATCTTCGTCTAGCTCAAAGGTTTCATCTTCTTCGTCTAGTTCAAACGTATCATCGCTTTCGTCGAATCCAAGGTTGTCGTCACTCCCTTCTAACTCGAATGTGGCTTCATCATCTTCCTGCTCAAGTTCGAAAGTATCTTCACTCTCTGCTGAAGATGCTTCTGGATCCTGACCGTCGTCATCACTTTCAATTTCACTGGTGTCGACATCACTTGTATCAACAATAGCGTCTGACTCAAGACTTTGAAGAAGCTCATCGAATTCCGCACTGTCAAGATCGTCAAGAATCTCGTTGTCGTCTACATGATCGTCGTCATCGGAAGCAGACAGCCAATCATCAAGGCCAGGAACATCGTCAAGTTCGTTAAAGTCTTCTTCGCTGTTCTTATCTGAATCGCTTTGGTTTAAATCAGTTTCTTCAGGTGAACTCGATTCTTCAGCAGCACTAGATTCTGATGATATTTCGTCAACTTCATCTTCACCGTCTACTACACCGTCAATTTCTTGCTCTAATTCAAAGCTTTCTACTTCGTCATACGCAGCGTTTAACAGGCTGTCGTCGTATTCATTACTGTCTTCTGCTGAAGCATCTTCCGCTGGCTCTGTTGGCGCTGAGGGCTTTTCCTGCGCTGATGGCTCTTCTCCCGCTAAAGGCTTTTCCTGCGCTGAGGGCTCTTCCGTATCCATCTGACTGAACGAAGGAATATCATCCATCATCTGTCTTTCAAACGCTTCAATAGCGTCATCTAGTGGATCGTCTGACGTTTGCCCTGCCTTTTCTTCAGCGTCTTCATCGACAGCGTCGAGCTCTGGCTCTACGCCTGTTTCTGGCTGTAGTCCTGCCTCGGCTTCCGTTTCTAGCTCTACTTCATCTTCCGAGTCGGCTTCAGGCTCAGCTTCGAATTCTAGCTCTGATTCTGGCTCTGGCTCAGATTCAAGTTCCGCCTCTAATTCAGGCTCAATCTCAGTGTCTTGTTCTGCATCTACTTCAGTGCCAAACTCTAGCTCTGAATCTAGTTCTGACTCTGGTTCACCTTCGGCTTCCGCCTCTAGCTCTACTTCATCTTCCAAGTCGGCTTCAGTTTCAGGTTCAACTTTTTCTTCTGGTTCCTGGTCTTGTTCTGTTTCAGAATCGATATCCTGCTCTAATTCAGATTCAAGTTCCGTTTCTAGTTCAGGCTCAATCTCAGCGTCTTGTTCTGCTTCTATTTCAGTGCCAAACTCTGGCTCTGAATCTAGTTCTGACTCTGGTTCACCTTCGGCTTCCGCCTCTAGCTCTACTTCATCTTCCAAGTCGGCTTCAGGTTCAGCTTCAGTTTCAGGTTCAACTTTTTCTTCTGGTTCTTGGTCTTGTTCTGTTTCAGAATCGATATCCTGTTCTAATTCAGATTCAAGCTCAGGCTCAGCTTCAAATTCAAGCTCTGACTCCGTCGCTGGTTCAGACTCAAGTTCTGTTTCTAGTTCAGGCTCAATATCAGCGTCTTGTTCTGCTTCTACCTCAGTGCCAAACTCCGGCTCTGAATCTAGTTCTGACTCCGTTTTACCCTGGGCTTCCGTCTCTAACTCTACTGCATCTTCCGAGGCGGCTTCAGGCTCAGCTTTTTCTTCTGCTTCTTGGTCTAGTTCTGTTTCAGAATCGAAATCCTGTTCGAATTCAGATTCAGAATCAGCTTCAAATTCTAGCTCTGATTCCGGCTCCGGCTCAGACTCAAGTTCCGCTTCTAGTTCAGGCTCAATCTCAGCATCTTGCTCTGCTTCTACTTCAGTGCCAAGCTCTGATTCTAGTTCTGACTGCGGTTCACCTTCGGCTTCCGTCTCAAGTTCTACTTCATCTTCAAAGTCAGCTTCTCGCTCAGCTTCTGCTTCTGACTCGCTCAAAGCTTCAGGTTCGAACTCTGAATCTGTTTCATCATCAGGTTCTATTTCAGACTCAAGCTCAGAAAGTAGCTCGTCTGTCAGCAAATCTACATCTTCACTGCTTTTAGATTCTTCAGCTTCTAGTTCAGCAAGTAACTCATCAGTTAGCGGGTCGCTAAAATCATCTTCGCTAGCACCTTCTTCATCACTTTCAGGCGTTTCAAGGTCTACGTCTTCATCGTGAGCTTCAGGACTAACTTCAGGCTCGCCATCCAACTCTGCTTCAAGCTCTGCAAGTAGTTCATCAGTAAACGGATCGTCAAAATCACCTTCCTCATCGGATTGAGTAGGTAAATCGCTAGAAGCGCTTTCATCGAGCTCTTCATCAGCTGAGGGCAGTTGATCCGCTGAAGGCTCTTGATCCGCTGAGGGCATTTGATCCGCTGAAGGCTCTTCAGCAAGCTCATCTTCCGCCTGTAGCTCAGCAATAAGCTCATCGGAAAGAGGGTCACTGAAGTCCGCGTTAGTTTCGATTTCGTCGGTGACTATTTCGTCTAAATCGTCGGTAATGGCATCAAGACTCTGAATAGACTGCGGCGACGGCGAAGAAGTTGTTATTTCTTCCTCAAGATCATCCTCGTCTTCGTCATCTTCTTCACCTAGGCCACCCATCATTTCGATTTGCTCAATTTCATTTAACAAATCGTCGGTGATTTTATCAATTTCTTTATTTTGCTGATTAATCTCGTCGTCGAGCTTGCTCAACATATCCTCATTGATAAGGTCATCATTGCTGTCTAGCTCATCAGTAAGACCTGCATCAACGCCGTGCTCTTCTAGCAAATCGTCAATACTGATTTCAGGCTTATCGTCCTCATCTTCTACGGTTGGCAAAGGTGAAACACTTTCTGTTTCTTCGTCAGCGTCAGATAAATCATCAACCGAGCTGGCAAGCAACGCGTCGATATCGTCTTCATCAACATTGTCAGATTCAGCGGTACCGTTGACCTCAGCCAGTATGTCGTCAGGGTCTATGTCGCCCGACTCATCTAGCTCATCACTCTCAAGTTCTGCCGCGTCTTGGCTTTGCACATCATCAAGCAAGTCATCAATGTCAAAATCATCGTCATCTGTCGATGCAGCCTCGTCAGCAACTTCCGTCTCTGGCTCGCTTTCATCGGCAGAATCTTCATCAAAGATGTCGTCATCCCCTGACAGGTCGAAGCCTTCAAGGTCGTCAGTGTCGTTTTCGTTTAATACTTTATCTGACAGGTCATCGTCATCGAACAGGCTATCTAGTTCACTTTGATCAAGCTCATCATCACCAGCTTCAAACAAGTCATCACTACCATCGTCTGGCACCAACATGTCGTCTTCAAGGTCGGCGAAGGTTTCTAGTTCGTCATCTAGGCTTTCTTCTAAATCTGATGTAAGTACGTCATCAAGTAGGTCGTCGTCATTGAACAAGTCATCATCTGACAACTCTGCTTTATCATCAAAGTCAGGGGCCAGTGCACTTGAAAGATCGCCAATGTCAGAATCAGGTACCGGCACTTCATCGTTATCGGCTGTAATCGTAGGTCCAGCCGCAGGCGCTTCGTCAGGCTTACTATTACGTTTTAGCAGCCACAGGATAAGGCCACCTACTAACAATAGTGACAGAATTGCAGAGCCTATAATTAGACTCAGTGGGCTGGTAAGTGCGCTTAAAAAAGAAGACTGCTTTTCTGCTTCGCGCTGCGCTTGCTCGGCCTTGATCATGTCGAGCAATTCTTGCTGAAGCGCCACTTGCATATCAAGCTGGCTCTTAACATCACCTTCCACTTGTCCACGCAAGGTTTCTAGCTCGCCATTAACAGCCTCAACACGCTCGTACAAACGTCTGTTTTCGTTAAGAATCGCTTCAACATTTTCCAGTGAGGCTGCAAACTGCATACGCAGTTCGTCAAATTGTCGGGTTTGCTCCTGATCCAAGCGAGTGATTTTCTGCTCAATATCAGTTTGGGTTTGAGTTAAGTCTTGTTGATTGACTAAAGGCGATGCAGGCTTGATATTTCTTACGCTACTGCCGGGCTTATTAAGCAATTCAGCAAATGCTCTATCATCCTGCTCAGCGCGCATTTGGGCTTTTTGCTTATCAATTCTGGCAATATAGCGCTCTGATGGTAGCTTTAATACCGCACCATCAACTAATAAATTTAAATTGCCGTTTTCAAATGCGTTTGGATTGAGCTCGTAAATGGCGGTCATAACCTGATATACGCTCAGGTTATTGTTTTGGCGATAGCGCTCAGCAATACGCCATAAGGTATCGTTGGTGTCGATGGGCCCATATTCCAGGCCTGAATACTGATCAGTTGCGTCTTTGGGACCTTTTAAGAAGGTAGCGCGTTCTTGTGCATCAACAGTGATAATAGGGCCAGACAAACAAAGTGTTAGTAAAAGTAAGCCCGTCAAATGCAATTTCATAGCAGTCCTATATGCCCTCAAGCGTCTTTACCACCCGAGACGTATGGGCGGATTTTCTAGCCAATCAGTACGGAAGAAAATATTGGCTTTTATTTTTATTCTTAAGCCACCTTGAAACCATTAATAATCAAGCCAGCGTTTTACAGTCTTTTTGAACTTAGCAGTAAGATTTATTTGCGCTTTATAGAGTTCTTACCCTTCGCCTAAGTATCTGACTGAGTATTGTTTTTAACGTTGTTCTATTCCTAACTTTACAAACTATAAACCAGTTATTAAGGGTGATCTAGTTAGACAGTAGTATTGAAGCGCTCTAATGCTCAAATTTTCGCTAAAAACCGTCATTCAGTAGCTTAGAGTGCTGTCTTTCTATCCCGTTGAATAGTGCCGCTTCATTGCAACAGGTAATGCCCCTTTCATTGCGTATCGGCAAGCACAGAAAAATGTTTACCTTTTCCTGTGCTTATCCGATTAATCAGAGGCTGTGTCTCTGTAGAATACTTATAAGTAGTCGCGAATAAGTGTCTCAGCAATTTGAATGCTGTTTGTCGCTGCACCTTTGCGAATGTTGTCTGACACCACCCACAAATTTAAACCACAAGGGTGAGTAATATCATTCCTGATACGCCCTACATGCACAATGTCGTTGCCGCTAGCACTGCTTACTTGCGTTGGGAATTGCTCATTGCCGTCGTAAACTGTTACGCCTGGCGCATCGGCTAAAAGCTCTTTAACATGCTGCGCATCTATTGGCGAACGCGTTTCAAGGTGAATAGCTTCAGCATGCCCGTAGAAAACCGGTACACGCACAGCCGTCGCATTTACCAAAATACTCTGATCGCCCATAATTTTTTGGGTTTCCCACAGCATTTTCATTTCTTCTTTGGTGTAGTCGTTGTCTTGGAATACGTCGATTTGAGGGATAACGTTAAAGGCAATTTGACGACTAAACGACTCTGGCTTTACTTCACGTGCGTTTAGCAAACCTGCGGTTTGTTTAGCCAGCTCTTCCATGGCTTCTTTACCTGCACCAGAAACTGACTGGTATGTGCATACATTAATACGGTCAATACCAACCGCGTCTTGAATAGGTTTAAGTGCAACCAACATTTGAATGGTTGAGCAATTTGGGTTCGCAATAATATTTCTATTGCGAAACTCTGCCAGTGCATGGGCGTTAACTTCTGGCACCACAAGTGGGATATCTGGCTCGTAACGAAACTCTGAAGTATTGTCGATTACAATGCAGCCTTCCTCTGCCGCTAACGGCGCAAATTTTGCAGAAATGCTGCCACCGGCTGAGAAAAAGCCAAATTGCACTAATGACCAGTCGAAATCATCAGCATCTAATACTTCAATGTCTTCGCCTTTAAACGACACGGTACTACCTGCTGAACGTTTACTGGCAAGCGGATACAAACGGTTTACCGGAAAGTCTCGCTCTTCTAATAGTTCAATCATGGTTTGGCCCACTAAACCTGTGGCGCCAAGTACCGCTACGTCAAACGCTTGCGACATAATGCTTTATGCTCCTAATATTAAAATAACTAAACCAGACTTACGTGAAAGCCCAGTTTGGTGAATGTGTCTTGGATTTGCTTACTGGTGTTTTTTGGCAAGTGTAACGCATAGGCGCTGCACTCGCGACGCACTCTGTATTGCTTGCGCAATGTAGAGAACGTATTTGCTATGTGTGTCTCTGGCGTTTCATTATGGCCTGACGCAAACGCGTTTCGCGTTATCTCATCGTCAATAGCTACATCATACACATTGTGGAATACGGCAATGAGATCATCAACAGACAACCGCGTTGCCTCTGGCGAATTTAACGCAGCTTTGATCGGGTTAGTTTGCTCTAAAAAGTCGCTAAGCACTTTGTCTGGGGCTTTGCCCACTACGTCACAAATTTGCTCGTAAATCATTTGCGTACCGCGCACTTTGCCTTCTACAGAGTGCCCCGCGATATGTGGTGTAACGAACCAAACATAGTCAAATAATGCTGTATTTATGGCAGGCTCATTGTCGAATACGTCGAGTACCACCGTTGGCGCTTTTTCCCCTTGAAGTACGCTAAGTAGTGCCACTTCATCAATAACCTCACCCCGGCATGCATTTATAAGCAGCTGGTTTGATGTTAATCCTTCCAGAAACGCTTCGTCTATCATCTGATATGTAGGATATTCTCCGCCTTTAATAAAAGGCACGTGAAGCGAGATAACATCGCACTTTGCTATTTGCGCTAAGTCTACAAATGACTGACCGTTATGCTCCTTCTTACCAGATTTTGCTAGCGCTTGCTGTAGCGGTGGGTCATACAGACAGTGTTTAACGCCAATTGCCATTAAAATTCTTGATAATGCAGTTCCCACATTACCAGCACCTACTATTCCCACTGTCGCATTATATAAATCGAGCTTTTGGGCTTTTTGCGCGTGCAGCAAAGTACTTAACACGTACTCGGCAACCGCTACGGCATTACAGCCTGCTGCACTGCTATGCATAATACCCACGCTATCTAAATGCGTTTTATCTAGATGATTGGTCCCCGCCGTTGCCGTAGTAACAAACTTGAGCTTGCTAGCGCTGGTCAGCAGTTCAGGGGTAACCTTGGTGGTAGAACGTAGCGCAAGAATATCTACATCGCGCAGCATTTCAGGCACAAGAGATTGCCACGCATAGGTTTCAATCTCACCTACGCTATTAAGATAATCGGTGCCAAACGGAATGGTATCTTCAAGAAGTATTTTCATGGCGCTAAGTGTACCTTAACTTAGGCTTTTAGTAACCCAGCGCCCTTGATTTATCTTATCTGTGATTCGTTTAATTTACGTCATTTTGATGCACGTTTGGCCACAGCATTAAAGAGACGGCGGAAGTTCATACAATCTTTTAAAACGGGAACGCTTAAGCTCGCGTTTTTTGTCCACCTCATCCTTCGCGATCGTGGTGTTTGATAACGTTAACTTTAAATAGTTACTTATCGTATCCAGGGAAACGGCGTTCAACGCGTCGTTTAATACCCGGCCATGCTAACGAACCACCCGCCTGCCGGGTGACTTGATCGGCCTGTGTACGAATGCCATCTAGAATTGCCGAGTGAATTGGAATAAGCGGTTTGCCTGTGGCCTGCGCTTTTAACTGAATTTCACAGGCGCGCTGCATAATAAACATAAACAAGAATGCATCGGGAATATTGTCTGCACAGGTTAAAAGCCCGTGATTGCGCAAAATCATAAATTGGGTATCGCCAAGGTCGCGAACCAATCGCACTTTTTCTTCTGGGTTTAGCGCCACGCCTTCGTAGGCATGATAGGAAAGCGACGCCAGCGGAAAAAGCGATTGTTGCGAGTAAGGCTGCAGCCCTTCTTCTAAAATGGATACCGCCACACCTTCTGCTGTATGCAAATGCAACACGCACTTTGCATCGTCTCTAGCCTCATGAACGGCGCTATGAATGGTAAAGCCTGCTGGGTTAATGTCGTACTCACTTTCCATTACCTTGTTACCGTGAAGATCAACTTTAACCAAGCTTGATGCAGTAACTTCATCAAACATTAAACCGTAAGGATTGATCAAGAAATGATGATCAGGCCCAGGAACACGGGCAGAAATATGGGTGAAAATAAGGTCGTCCCAACCATACATAGCAACTGCGCGGTAGCATGCGGCTAGATCAACACGGGTTTGCCATTCTTCACTGCTAACTTTCGACTTTACTGAATCTGTCATAGCTTTACTCTTTTAATGTATAAATTAATTTCATTTGAGGCGGGAGGGCCCTAGGTGGAAGGCTCGATACCTTGAACGTTTCAATTAAACTTCCACTTACTTTCTCTTACCACCTACATTACGCGCAGTAATTGCTATACACTGTCGGATATACGACATTGTAAGAAATTTGTTAAATGGAAAAATTTAAACCGGTACTCGCTAGCTCTACATGGTTCGGCGCTCTTCCACCCTATTTGCAGGAAGCCATGTTCGACAAGATGCGTCTAAAACACTTAAAAGCTGGGCAGCAACTGCATGCCAAAGGTGAAGACGGTGTCGGTTTTTATGGCGTATGCGAAGGCCGTTTAAGAGTTGTCACTGTGGGCGTGGATGGTCGCGAAATGCTATTTGCGCTACTGGGCCCCGGCACCTGGTTTGGTGAGATATCGATGTTTGACGACCTCCCTCGTACTCACGACAACTTCTGTGAGACAAATTGCACCGTGGCGATTATTCAAAAGAACGCGTTTAAAGCACTGCTTGAACAGTTCCCTGAACTTTACCCGCATTTCACCCGCCTTTTATGCACACGAGTGCGCAGCGCTTTTCAGTTTATTGACTCAAGCGCAGGGCTTAGCCTTAAGCACCAGCTGGTAAAACGGCTTTTAATGCTTACCACCAGTTACGGTCAGCATTTGCCCAAACACAACGCGATTACGCTAACCCTTTCGCAAGAGTCTTTAGCGCAAATGATAAATAGCAGTAGGCAAACGGTGAATCAGTTATTAGGTGAACTTCAACAAGAAGGTTTGGTAAAACGGCATTACGGGAAAATCACTATTCCCGAGCCAGATACCTTGTTTAGTCGTTACCAGTTTATTTAACCGAAATAACTAGCTGAATTGCTAAAGAACTTGTGGAATATTAATAAAGTCGTGGAAACGCAAAGAAAAGGAAAGTTCGCGTTGAAAATTTTATCTGCCAGCATAGTTTTGCTTTTATTAGTCGGTTTTCTATATCAGTCATATTCAAGCTATGTCGATTCCACCTCTTTTGACAAGCGTGGAGAAATGATAGATATCGGTGACTATAGCCTGTATGTCGAGGACATTGGAACAGGAAAAGTTACCGTAATTTTTGATGCTGGTATGGGTGATGACTCATCAGTCTGGAACAAAGTAGCAGAGGAAGTCTCACAGTTTTCTCGGGTTATTACCTATGACAGAGCTGGACTTGGGTGGAGTGAGGAAAGCCCGCACGATAGAGACAGTAAAGTCATTGTCGCTGAACTTCACTCGGTTCTAAAAGACAAAGATATTACTGGACCAATTATCCTTGTAGGCCATTCATTTGGTGGGGTTAACATGCAGCGCTATGCCCTTACCTATCCTGAATATATAGCCGCTTTGGTGTTGGTAGACTCTGCCCATGAAGATCAGATAGAGGAGATGCCTCAAACGAATTATCTTCAAAAATACCTTTTCAAATTTGGAATGTGGGCAGCCCCTGTCGGTATTCCCAGGTTGTACCTTTCCAACATTAACCCAGAAGAAAAAGCTAAAAAAAGTACAACCAAACATCAATATACCAGCTTAGATGAAGCCGAATACTTTCCAAGAAGCCTTAGCGAATTAAATGAGTTAACGCCTAACTATGGCGATATGCCCTTGGTGGTTATTGCGCGAAATAAAGCGTCTTCTGAAATAGATAACACGAAAGCTAGAGACCTGGTATGGGCGACCTTGCAAGAAAACATTGCCACGCGCTCTACCAATAGCACAATTATTTTTTCAGGGGCGCGTCAGCATTCCATTCACAAAATGCAGCCTGAAATTGTTATTGAAGCTATCCAAACATTAGCCGAAAGCCTTTAACTAATACGAGAATTACGTAGCGAAACGTCTTCTGAACATTTTCTGAAAACCTAGTAATGACACAACAGATGTCCACTACTACCAACGTGAGCTTACGGTTTTACTAAATCGTATATGGATTTGCACCTGATGGGATATGTTGAGGACCTACATTCGACTGCATCTTTGAGGTCTGCTCAAGACAAGGAAAAGACGGTAAAAAAAATCGCTAGTAGTAATCTATAGAGTCTGTTGGTAATCATAATTATCGAAGTAAAATTAACTCTTTATCGAGATCACTTATCCCACCAAGCTCAATAATTTCCAAAATACAGAGTGAGAGTATTTTTGAAGTCTCATTTAGAATTCGTTTTGGCTCAATTTTACCTATGTCCCTCACCTTGTACTCGTCTTTAATTTTGGCATTATGTACCGCATCAGAACGGATACTGTAAAATGCTTTGAGTTGATTATAATTCTGTACCCTTTCTTCATAGACATCTGAAGATAATCTTGAGCCTAAAAGGCGCACTTGAAGGGAAAGTTGTTCTGAGCTCTCACTTTTGGTCAAGATAGACTCTGCGCACATTCCTAAGTCTATAGCAGCATCAACGGTATCGTTAACATTCATAGCTGATGTTTTGCGTTTAATTGCTAGTTCTATTGAGCCCTGAGTCGCTTCTGGCAGCCTCTCAAACTTTTCAAGCAATATCTGCAAACAGTTCTTATCAATCAATTGGAGTGTTTCTGAGTAAAATGGTCTTTCAACCTGCAAAAATGTTGTTTCATTGCTATCTATAAAACCTGAGCAGGGGGTCGATTCTTCAAACACGCACCACTCCTTCTTTATACAAGCCGCCACCTTTCTTGTAAAAAGTGACAGAAAAAAAGACTTTAAAAGATGACTCTGACTTATCTCAAAAAGCTGATCTTGTGTAACACTCTCAGTGCCTTCGTAACTGCTAAAATTTAAAACATTGCACTCGACTCTCGTCACAATGTAAGCAGGTACCTCACCATGAAAATCCCTCGACTCACCGCGCCAACATAGGTTCATCCTTTCACGTACGCCTTCAGGTAACCCTTCAAATGTACATAAGTACGTTCTCTTATCAAAATAGTATGTTTCACTGGGCATTACTCCCTCGACTAACGATATAACGTATAGAGGCACTATGGGTTTTTCTATAAAATCGAGAAATAATTGAAGTGAGACCTTTGCTCCGACATTGTTAGCTTTGGTACACAACCACTTTGCAAGGTCGAAAGGCGATACTGATTTATGGCTATTAGGTGTCCCCCAACTCCTTTCAAAAACTTCAGAGTAATCCTCTTGGAGAATATCCATTAGTTTTATAGTATGTTTTGAGAAACCTTCTCTTATAAGCCAATCCCGCCACGCAAACATTGGACTTACTGATGATTTAAAGTGTTCGTCCAAACGACACAGATCGATGAGGTTTATTAATTCCTTGTGAGAAGTCTCCATTCTGATTCCATCAAATTGCTTTTTTCAAACTATCCCAAAATCTGCTTTTCCCCACAAGTAAAGTTGGCTAAAACAAACATGCTAAAACAATTAGACCACAATTCACTCTTTGTCACCGCGTGATCACAAATGTGTCAATGACTGCAATACGTAGAAAGCCTCAAATTACAATCACTTATGCGGCCTCTTCTAAAACCGCAGGTTTAATCAAAAAAACAGCAACAAAAAAGGGCGTAAACACAAGCACCCACGGTGCTCAGGTTTACGCCCTTTTGTCTTTTTTGAAACTCTTAACTGAAGCTAAAAAGCTTACTGGTTCAAGCGGTTTTAATTAACCGTTATAACGCTGCATAACAAGCGTTGCGTTAGTGCCGCCGAAGCCAAAGCTGTTAGACATAATAGTGTTTAACGTTGCTTCACGTGCTTGGGTAACAATATCTAGCCCTTGTGCCGCGTCGTCCAGTGTGTCGATGTTAATTGATGGCGCAATAAAGTTATGCTCCATCATCAACAAGCTGTAAATAGCTTCGTTTACACCCGCAGCTCCTAGTGCGTGACCTGTCAGTGACTTGGTTGCACTAATAGGTACGCCCGCTTGGCCAAACACTTCTTGAATCGCCGCAAGTTCCTTCACGTCACCTACAGGCGTAGATGTGCCGTGGGTATTCAAGTAATCGATTGGAGCATCGATATTTTGCATTGCCATTTTCATACAGCGAATTGCGCCTTCACCCGACGGCGCAACCATGTCGAAACCGTCTGATGTAGCGCCGTAACCTACTACTTCGCCGTAGATTTTTGCGCCGCGTGCAAGCGCGTGCTCAAGTTCTTCAACAACAACCATACCGCCGCCGCCTGAACTTACAAAGCCGTCGCGTGCTGCGTCATAAGTACGTGATGCCACAGCAGGATTGTCGTTATATTTAGAGCTTAGTGCGCCCATAGCGTCGAATTGGCTTGATAGTGACCAATGTAATTCTTCACCGCCACCGGCGAATACTACGTCTTGCTTACCAAGCTGAATAAGCTCTAGCGCATTACCAATACAGTGGGCACTAGTTGCACACGCAGAGGCAATTGAATAGTTCACGCCACGAATTTTAAACGGTGTCGCTAAGCAAGCCGATACCGTAGATGCCATACAGCGGGGAACCATATATGGACCAACACGCTTAACGCCCTTTTCGCGAAGAATATCAGCAGAAAGCACTTGGTTTTCAGAAGACGCGCCACCTGAGCCAGCAATAATACCCGTGCGCTCGTTTGAAATGTCGCTTTCTTCTAAACCAGAGTCTGCAATGGCTTGTTGCATCGCCACGTATGCGTAGCCTGCCGCATCGCCCATAAAGCGCATAGCTTTACGGTCAATATGGTCTTTCAAATCGATGTCGATGTTGCCCCAAACTTGGCTGCGAAGGCCCATTTCGGCGAACTGTTCCGAAAATGTAATTCCAGACTTACCCGCTTTAAGTGAAGCAAGTACGTCTTCTTTATTTACGCCGATGCTTGATACGATACCAAGACCGGTGATAACTGCTCTTCTCATAGTTTACCCTTTGCGTTGTTGCGGCTTATGGTAACGATTTTGAATGGTAAAGTGGTCTGCTCTGCCAATTGCCATACTCAAATTATCCAAACTTCAGCGTTGCAATACCTGTTTCAATTCTGGGCTTGTGTGTATAAACAGGTAGTTTCCCACTTCCCTTCTTTTTCGTTTCTGCCGTCTTTGTCTAAGCTTTCTTGTTCAGAATATTTCCAATGTAGCACGAATGCACAGGGTCATGACCAGCGTTAATTTATACCTTCATAAAACCTTCAAAATAGCTTTAGCGGTTTCTTTTATTGACAAAAGTGAGCTCTAAGTTTGTTCTTAAATATTTTACCCGTATCTTCTCTAGGCAGGGCATCGAGTATTTGCAACATTTTAGGCCACTTGAACCGCGCCAGTTTGCCATCTAAATACCCATGTAGCGCATCAATCGACAGCGCATTGCCGGGTGAGCATTGAACAGCCACCACCACTTTTTCACCATACTCAGCATCAGGCACACCGAATACCGCACAGTCTGCAACCTCAAGCATTTCGATGATGACGCTTTCTATTTCAGCAGGAAATATATTGGCGCCACCTGAGATGATCATGTCTTTTTTCCTATCGCAAATATATAAGTAGCCATCTTCGTCCACATAACCCATATCGCCTAATGTCGTGAATTCACCAACATGTAAGTCGCTTTGCGTGCCCGTAGTATTGGTATATTTGAATGGCGCGAACATGGAAAGGTGCGCATATATAACGCCAACACCACCTACTTCGCACTCCTCTTTATCGTCGCTCAGTATTTTAATCGCGGCACCGGGAATGGGCTTACCCACAGAATTTGGCTTATCTAATGCTTCTTGAGATGAAATTAGGGTCATAAAGCCTAATTCACTAGCACCATAAGATTCATAGAAAATTGGACCAAACCAGTTAATCATTGCTTCTTTCACATCGCTTGGCAGTGCGGACCCGGTTGATAAGGCAAATCGCAAACTTGAAGTGTCGTATTTGCTTCTTATCGACTCGGGTAGTTTAAGTAGCCTCACCATCATAGTGGGAACAATATAGGCGTGAGTCAGCTTAAACCGCTCTATGTCTTGTAAAAAGCGTTCGGGGTCGAATTGAGGCTCAATGTATACATCAATATTACCCGCTGCTAAACAGCAGAGCGTAAGCGCGTGTGGTGCACTGTGATAAAGCGGTGCCGAGACGAAAAAGCGATCACCTATTGATAGCTGCATTAACGCTTCAGACAGCCCTTTAAATATTAAATAAGGGTCTGGCCGCGTTAGGTCTTCATCTCGCTTAATACCTTTGGGTTTTCCGGTGCTGCCAGATGTGTAGGGAAACATGCCCTTAAAGCGTTTTGGCGGTTCATCGTGGCGCGTTGCGTTTGGGGCAGCTAATAGCGTATCAAGACACTGGTACTGTTCCCCAGTTTTCGCCTCTGATGCTAACAGTGAATTATCTGTTAAATGATAGCGCTCTAAAATGCTTTCCGGCGTTTTAATCGTGTATATCACTGACAAGGTGGAAACTTGTAATAAGGTTTGGCGGTCATTCTCCCCCTTTAATAAATCGCGATGAGCGAACAGCACTTTAGCGCTGCAGTCGTCTAAAATAGGCAGAAGTTCGGCAACAGGGCTGTGCCAATTAAGCAGAACATAGCGCGAACCCACATATCGGCATGCCTCAACTATTTCAAATATATCGACATGGTTTCGCATAAAAATAGCTACCACATCGTTATCGCACACACCTTGCTCAGCAAGTGCACGTGCTATGATACGTGCACGATCATCCATTTCGTCTCTAGTGCGTTTGCAAATGCTTTGACCACATTGGTGAAACACGCCCGCCATACCTTCTCCCTGAACTATCTTCAATAGACTTAGCGCTAAATTTAACAAAATATTTACAACAACAATTAAATAAACGTATTGTTTTTACTGATAGATTGTTATTTGCAGAAGCAATATGAAAAGAAGAGTTTTAAGCAGGCACAAACTTTTGCGGAAAAACAAAAAGGTGACAGGTAGAATACGCGGCCAAACGTTCGAAATTTAGATAAACCTGAAGATTGCTGTGTTATTAAAAAAGCTAAGACCTCTTGCTCTACGTATATTCCAAAGTGCGGCACCCCGACTTTCTTTCATGGTGGCTGCCTTTATCATTGCTTCTGCAGCGACTGTCTCAGCAACAGCTACGCCTATCGCCCTCCCCGCGCTACCAGAGCCAGTTTCAAACAATGCCGTAGCTTCTGTAACCATAGACGACACACAATATGTATTTAGTTTTATGGGACTGGGCAAAGGCAAAACCCATAAAGACGTGCACAACCGTGCTTGGCAGCTTCCTATTGATAGCAAAGATAAACCTTTGCAGTGGCAAGACCTTCCCCCAGTTCCATCCAGCCTTGCACTAAAAGGTCGTTTGGCTTCCGTAGCAGTGGGCGTTAATGACAGCGTTTATATTTTTGGCGGTTACACGGTTGATGAAGATCACAATGAAATTAGTACGCCAGATGTATATAAATACGCTCCTGTAACTGGGGAATATACGCTATTAACGCCTATGCCCGTCCCTGTTGATGATGCAACTGCTTTAGTCTACCAAGACCGTTACGTGTACTTAGTTTCTGGCTGGCACAACGATGGCAACGTAAATCTTGTGCAGGTTTACGATACGCAAACCGGCCAATGGCAACAGGCGAGCCCTTTTCTTGGCAATCCGGTATTCGGGCAAGCTGGCGGCATCGTTAACAGCACTATGGTAATTTGTGACGGCGTATCAGTAACACCTCACAGCGATAAACGCCGCAGCTTCGCGCCAGAAACAGCCTGCTTTAAAGGTGAAATTGACAAGGAAAATCCATTCAAAATTGATTGGCGTACGCTTGACCATCCAACGGGTACTGCACGCTATCGCATGGCGGCAGCGGGCGATAAGGACACCAGTAAAATCTATTTTGTTGGCGGCTCGACTAATCCGTACAACTACAATGGCATTGGCTATAACGGCGAGCCTTCAACTGCAGATGACGCCATCTGGATCTTTGATATTGCGGAAGAAACCTGGGTTATATTAAAAACAGATGCTGAAGTGCCTACAATGGATCACCGCGGGTTAATTAACGTTAATGGTTCTTGGAGCACCATTGGCGGTATGCTTGGCGCACAGCTCGTGACCAGTAAAGTAATCCCGCACTTTTCAACACTCGCAGAAGTGTCTTGTTTATCTAAAAGGCAGGCTAGCTCTGACGTTTCAAAACAAGCATCGGATGGGCAAGCTATTGAAGTAGTGAAAACTGCTACCAATTCAAAGTGCCAACACAGAAACGACATAAACGGAGAAAAATAAACAGTGAAATCTAAGCATGCACAGGTTCATTTTAATGAGAGCGGTACGCCTGTCGCCGACCATTTTGACGACGTTTATTTTTCTAACGACAGCGGAATTGATGAAACCCAACACGTTTTTGTTGCAGGCAACGACCTTGCTGAGCGCTGGCAACAGTGGCGCAACCCTACTTTTGTCATCGCCGAAACAGGTTTTGGAACTGGGCTGAACTTTTTGGTCGCCATGCGTGCCTTTAACGAATTTAGAGCAGCGAACCCTGATCATCCGTTAAAGCGCCTGTATTTTATTACCACGGAAAAGTTTCCACTGCCTCAACAGGATATGCAGCGTGCGCTAGAAGCTTTTCCTGCTCTTAAAGACGAAGCGCAAGCACTCGCCTCACTTTACCCCATGGGCCTAGAAGGTTGTCATCGCCTTCATTTTGATAACCATTCAACCACACTCGACTTGTGGATTGGTGATGTTCACGAACTTCTACCTCAGTGGCATTCCCCTGTAAATGGCCTCATCGATGCCTGGTTTTTAGATGGTTTTGCACCAAGCAAAAACCCTGATATGTGGACCGATGCTCTGTTTAGCCAAATGGCTCGCTTGTCAAAAACAGGTACAACATTTGGAACCTTTACCGCCGCAGGCATCGTAAAACGTGGGCTAGCTGGTGTGGGTTTTACCATTAAAAAACGCAACGGTTTTGGCCGTAAGCGCGACATGTTGACCGGCGTTTTTGACCAAGACCATGAGAATGTGCAGCATAAACTTCGCCTGCCTGCTGGCCCCTATTACAGGTACGTTAACGGCAGTTTAGATAAAACAAGCAAAGTCGCAGTAGTAGGCTCCGGCCTTGCAGCAGCTACGGCATGCCTGGCTTTAGTAAAACGCGGCATTTGCACTACTTTGTATTTTGATGGTGACACCCTTGCAAGCGGCGCTTCTGGCAACCCGCAAGGCGGCTTTTATCCGCAGCTCCATAGCGAAGCAAGTATTGCCAGCCGCATTCAGGCGCACAGTTTTTTGTATGCTAGACAAGCCTACGACCATACTGTTGAACATGCAAAAGTCTGTGGCCTAGCCGACGTTGCCCACGATTTCTGTGGCGTTATTCAACTAAGCTTTAACGACAAGGTAGCAGAACGTCAAAATAAACTGGCAGCAGCCGACGTATGGCCTGAAGCTTTGATTAAGCCGGTGAACAGCAAAGAAGTGAGCGATATCGCTAACCTAGCTCTTCCCTACTCTGGCTTATACATTGGCCTCGGTGGTTGGCTTTCTCCTCCGCAGCTAGTTACTGCCATGATTGAAGAAGCACTTCAAAGTGGCAAACTCACGCTGAAACCCAATCATACTTATGTATCTCATGAAGCAGTTGAGACAACAAAGCAGCAGGTGCAAATTCGTTTTAATTTAGATAGCGTTGAGAATGAAGAAGTTATTACTGCCGATCACCTTATCCTTGCCCTTGGAGCAGGTGCGGTAAACGCTAGCGATTTTGACAGCCTGTCCCTTCGCCCTGTTCGCGGCCAGGTTGAAGCTATTCCCACCCAAATGCCAATTGAACAGCTTAACACTGTGTTGTGTCACAAAGGCTATATGACACCTGTATTCGAAGGTCGGCACGCGTTAGGTTCGACCTACGTTAAAAACGACTTAAGTACCGATGTGAGAAGTGACGAAACTGAAATGAACCTCGCCACACACGAACAGGCGCTGGCAAACACCGACATCGTGCAAGCATTACAACATGACGGTAAAGCCAGAGCGGCTACGCGTTTAGGTTCACCCGACCACCAACCTGTTGTCGGTGCACTACATAATTTTGACTCATTAAAAGAACACTACACTATGCTAGGCGTGGGCAAACCGTTGACTAGCGCGCCAGTGTTACCAAGCAGCGTAGTTTCCACCCTTACTTGCTTAGGGTCGCGAGGGTTAACCACAGCGCCTTTAATGGCAGAGGTCTTGGTGAGCAGTCTATGTAAGGAGCCGCTACCTTTAAGCAACGATCTGCTTAATGCTGTAAACACAAGCCGCTTTATGACTCGCGAAGCAATAAGAAGTCAGGGTTAATAAACGGAGAGGTCTTTGTGAAACTTCTACTGTGCCTAGACACAAAAGATCGGACGTTTAGAGGATTTAAAGCGAACATGAAAGGAATTCGCTTTGAAAAAACAGAGCCCAGTGGAAGTAAATGGCTAGTTTACGCTAGCCATTTTATTTAAATCCATCACGATAAACGCAGGAATGTATACGTTGGCGCTTGCCACCACTTGTTTATTTTCCAGCGACACGATACGGGCGTTTACGCGGACGCCTCTGTCATCTTCAATGATAGTGCCTGTTACAACATGGTCCATTTCAACCTGTTTAGCGAGTGCAGTACCATCTCGAGTAAGTACGAAATCGCCAATTGGCGTTACGGTAATGCCACCTGCAAGCTTAAAGTCGACAACCGCTAACCCAAAGTCTTGTAGCTCGGCTATTAGATACTCTGAAAGCTGATTGCCTAACACGGTGCTGTCGCTCAACGACTGATTAAGCCTCACAAAACTCGCCACACCCACCATATCTTGCTGCGTAAGACGGGTTGCATTGTCCATTAACTCCATCGCAAGTTGCGAGGCGTAATCATTTAAGCGCTTGTGCGTTTGTGAAGGGGAATAGGCATGGTGTAGTGGGTCTTTATAGCCGGGTTCGACTTCCACGTGCTGTTGATATTGTCTATCGCGAGAATCTGGTGAGTACTCCAGCCCTGAACGGCTTGGTACAGGTACTGGCTCGGCGTGATGAGTAATTTCACCGTCTTCACCTAACCAAAATGAGCCAATAGACTCTGTGCTAGTGCACCCTGTCATACATACACTCAGCATTACGCCAACGGCTGCCCAACTGCTTGACACAAGCTTCTTTGTATACACCATGCTGAAACTCCTAGCCGCGACTTAGCTTAACGCCATCGCGCATACCGTTTTGCTGGCTACCGTCACTTGGAATAAGTGCATCTACTACGTAGAACGGCACTAACATTTGCGCAGTTGCCACAACTGCGCGCGACTCCATGCCCAAAATACGAGCGTTAACTAACACGCCACCTTGGTGCTTTGTCATCGTTCCCGTTAACACGTATTCAATAGGAAGGCTGCTGCTCAATTCCAGATAGTCTCGGCTTAATACAAAATCGCCATCGTCAGTAATGCGAATATATTCAGTGGCTTTGAAGTCGATAACCGGCACGCGGAATTTATGCAGTTCGTGAACAAAAGATTCCGCCATCTGACGACCAAGCAAATCTGTTTTCTGCAAGTCAGTATCTAGCAGTGCGAAATGGGTTACACCAATAGGTGTCTTGTTATTCACATATTCCATATTGGCAATTAAGTCTTGCGCCATGTTCTTCACATAGTCGCCAATATGCTTGGTTAGAGGTCGACCTTTATACGCGCCCTGTACACTCGAATACAAAGGAGGTTGACCGATAGCGCCGTACGCGTCCATACCCTGAGACTGGGTATCAGTGGTATTTTCAACTGGCTTTGAGGGAGCGCGGTCGGCGGCAGTAATATCAATCACGTTCATGGCCGGGCGCTGAGGCGCTTGTTCGGCTACCTCTTCTTCCCCCATCATCATAGAGCACCCGCTGACGCTTAGCAGTGAAGCACAAAGCGAAAGCGCCGCGTATTGATTTCGTCTTTTCATGGGGTTACCTCGTACCTTCAGTTCTGTATAACTTGCCGTTTCTGGTGGTTACTTGTTCTTCGCGCCAAAACAGTTCGGCAGGGAAAAAGCGTGTTGCTGCAGCGACAATGTTTTTATTTCTAGCGTTGATAATTCGAGCGTTAACCACCGCGCCAGACTCTTGATACACCATAGTGCCGGTTATATAAAAATCGACGCGCTCAATGTTGGAAAGCTGGTCGATATCGCGGGTTAATACTCTGTCGCTTTCGTTACTAACAATTATATCGTTCGAAAGCTTAAATTCTTGAGTAGAAAAGCCTCTTTTCGTGGCCTCAGTAATCATTCCCTGTTCAAGTTGATGGCCCAACAACATTAGCGGATGTTGGTGATCGGCACTGTATTTCATAGTATCGGCAGGTACAAAGCCAACTACCGCATAGCGAGACTGACGTGCTGGACCCACATCAGCAAAAAGTTCGTTTGCCAACATATAGGTATGGTATTCCACATTCCCCAATGCCGATACGTCGCTGGCATCGGTTTGCGCAAATTGACTCTTAGGTTCGTCAGATGAAGAGCAACCAGAGAGTAAGCCCAAGAGAAGCGCGGTATATGCCAAGGCTTTCGCGACTAAGCGACCATTTTCTGTCAGCAAAGCGTGAGAGACAGGTTTTGTCATACTTTTCATTACACATGTCCAGTGAAAAACGTCAAATTTCTATCGGAAAGAAGCAAAAACTCATCGAAAAACAGTGATCAGCTACTACGCAAACCGACATTTTCAGTGTCTTTAGACAGGCTTTTGCAAAATTCACACCAAAGAGAGACTACAAGTAGCATTGAGAACGCTACTTTTAAGCGTGTTAGATAAGGCGGCTAATTTCAGGGAGATATAGTTTTTCAGTGCTGAAGGAATTTAATATCCATCGCCATCCAATTCATGAAAAGCGGAGGCGACTTGCCGCCTTAGGACAGAAAGCTGCCGATAATTAAATAGGCAATGATCACAATGCCAAGTGATTAAAAAACTTGAGAACTCCCGGGACTCTCATGCCGCGTTAATGACCAATTAGCTAAATAAACCTGCACATGCCTAAACCTAAACTTTCACCGTCACGAGGTTCAAAACCGAATTTAAGATAAAAACTTTCCTTACCATGCGCAGCCAACAAGCCAATGGTTGCGCCAGGTGCGCAGCAAGACTCCAAATGTGCAATCAACGTGTTCATTATTTTCGATCCCAAGCCTTTATTCTGATGTCCTGGATGAATAATGACGTCTTGAATATAAAAATACATTGCGCCATCGCCAATCACCCGACCACAGCCTACAAGGTTGCTGTCGAGGTAAATTGTTGCCCAAAACAACGAGGCATCAATACTTTTTTGAACAACCGATAAACACGGGTTACTCCATCCAATCAATTTTCTCAGACTGGCAAAGTCTTCAGCTGACGGAGGACTTTCTTTAACGGTGTAATTCGTATGCATCATTCGTCATTCCGCCCCTCGTTTTCGCAAAAGCTACCTAATTCGGTAATGTGAAGTAGTTCGCCCGACGGGCCCCATAGATAGAAAACACTTCCCCAATGTTGTTGCTCAATTGATGAAATTTTCGTTTTATGTAACGAGCGTGAGCACAAATCAAAAGCGTCCTGAATGTCTGCTACACATATTTGTAGCATAAAGTTATTCGCCAATTCAGGATTATAAAAGCGCTGAAGAAAGAAGAGACAATCACCATTCTCAAACAGTGTTAGGTCTTCATTTACGTATGAAGCATTAAATCCAATCTCAGAATAAAATGCTTTAGAAATATCGTAGTTTTTGCTTGGAATAAAAGTCTTAATATCTATGACGTCCATATCTTGAGATCCCTCGCATTTCGCTGCTTTAAATTTAAGTCGTGGCTAAATGGCAATAACAGCAAGCATGTCTTCGCCATCTTCATCTAACCCCACCTCTTCGAAACCAAAGCTTGAATAGAAGGCTTTGGCGACAGGATTTTTGGGGTTATAGCATATCTCTATCTGTTTGAGCTCAGAAGTTTGCTTTATAAGCGTGATAGCTTGAGATAAAGCAACTCTGCCAATTCCATTATTCTGATGGCTCTCATCAATCATAAAGCGCCAAATGGACACTTTGGTTGGCGTTTCCTGAACCCACATCAAGAACCCTACGGGCTGGTCGTTGCAATAAATGGCTTTGCAGGTATGGTTCTCGTTGTAGAAAGACTCAACCAACGACCACATATTGCACGCTACAAACGCTTGTTGATCATCAGCCACATCCAAGTCACAAACCTGCTCATAGTTAGATTTGTTTATTTCTTCCAGTGAAATTTTCATCCTATCTTCTTATAAATGCACGCTGCTTTCTTGCCATTATAAGCTGAAGTTCACTCAAGTCATCATTAGTCGTTTATAGCCATATTGATAGTAAAGGCCTAATTAACAAAGCCGAAAGGTACAGCCCAACGCCAAATACGACGTGATTAATAATACTGTGTAACCGAGCGGTATTAGGGTTAGGCGTTTTCGATGCGGCAATACCAGCGCCCATACCTGGCTGCAATATAAAGAACGGTGCAACGACCGTAGCGATACCGAGCGCCACTGCTGGACCTAGCGTCGGTTCGAACAACCAAGACTCTCCGCATATGAAAATAAGCAGTGCTGCATAGGCAATTCCAATTAGGTAATGGGCTGTCCACCCAATAGTACTTTCCCCGTGAACAGCATGGGCACTTGAAATAGAAGTATGACGTAACTGCCCTTTTCTCATGTGCCCTATCCAGCGCCCCACCATGCCCCAATTGGTAGGGGAAATACCAAACAATTGCTTTCTCAACAAGGCCCATAAATCCATCACTAAAGTAGCTCCAATACCTATCAGCAAGATAAAAACAATACTTTCCATATTCACTCTCAATAACTAGTTTCAATTAACATGAGATGCTAGCCTACAACTTCAAGTTAACTTTAAGTCAAGCATTCCTTTGGGAAAAAGTATGGAAATATCTCAGGTCGCCAAAAAGTCAGGAGTGTCGGCATCAACACTGCGCTTTTATGAAGAAAAAGGCCTTATCAAATCTATTGGTCGACAAGGTATACGTCGCGTATTTAGCTCAAACGTACTAGAGCGCCTTGAATTAATCGCACTAGGCCGCGCAGCAGGTTTTTCGCTGGAAGAAATTTCTGGGATATTAGGAACCAATGCAAAGCCTGATATAGATCGCGATCTACTACTTAAAAAAGCGAACGAATTAGATGAAACAATCAAAAAATTAGAAGCAATGCGTGATGGTCTGCACCATGCAGCTGCTTGCACAGCACCGAGTCATTTGGAATGTCCGAGGTTTCGTCGATTGATGAACCTTGCAGCCGCAGGGGTGATTGAAGGCGTTGCCGCGAATAAAGCAGTAAAATAAAAATCCGTATCAATGGAAACCACTCAGCGCTTTGCGGGTACTAAAATCACCATCGCAGAGCTACCTCAAAATGGCAAAAATATGGCTATCGTAAAACCGTCCATTTTTAAAAATGGCGCGTTGCAATATCGCTTCTTGCTTAAACCCTGCATCTAACAGCAGCTTTTGCGAAGCAAGATTGGATGAAAATACGCAGGCAAAAATGCGCTCTATACTTGTGTTTGAGAAGGTAAGGGCGATAATTTGGCGCAGCGCGTCACGCATAATCCCTTTTCGCCAATGTGATGAACAAAGCCAGTACCCGACCTCTCCGGCTCTTTCATATTCAAAGTTTCCTGGGTTAACACCAATACACCCTACTAACTCGCCGTCGTACTCTACAGCTCTTATAAAACCCTCTTTGCTCCCCTCTTGAATCCACCATGTGGCATCTTCTTTTGTATAAGGGCTGGGAATTTTTGTCGACAGAAATTGCGTGACCGACGGTTGATTCAAAATATCTACCAGTCTACCTACATCGCTCATTTTAAAATCTCTGAGTGTTATCACGCGCTTTACTTCCCACCCGCTAAATCAATAAACGACCCTGTAACATATGAAGACTGAGGTGATAGAAGCCAGGCTATCGCCTGTGCGACTTCATCTGCTGTACCGCCCCGCTGCATAGGAATTTGTGAGCTTATCCGTTCTACTCTGCCAGGTTCACCACCATCGGCATGAATGTCTGTTTTAATAAAACCAGGCCGGACGCTGTTTACACGAATGTTCTTCGCAGCAAGTTCTAATGAAAGCCCTTTAGTAAATGAATCCATTGCCCCTTTCGACGTCGCATAGTCGACGTATTCAAAAGGAGCACCAGTACGAGAGGCAATGGACGAAACATTAACGATTGCGCCCCCTGCAACGTTTTGTTTTACAAAAGCCTTCGAACACAAGAATGCGCTAAGCACATTGGTATTAAGTACTTTAGTGAAGCGCTCTGCGGTGACGTTAATTAACTCAGTTTTGGTGAATAAAACACCCACATTGTTAACCAGGTGCGTTATTTCACCCCATCGGACGTTCACAGTCTCAAACATGTTCAGCACTTGCGTTTCATCTGAAACATCGGCTTTATGAGCAAATGCAACGCCACCGTTGTCAGCTATCGACGCACACACGCTATCAGCTGCGTTTTTATCCGAAAGATAATTTACGCAAACTTTATAATCGCTACTTCCCAACAATTTAGCAGTCGCGGCACCAATACCACGACTAGCACCTGTGACAATAACTACCTTGCCCACAATTTGATTCCCTTAACTGGCCATTGAACGTGGCGCTAATTTTATAAGACTAACTTACCAGCTAGTTCTGGCTTCAGAAAGTCTTATTCACCATTGACACATAAACAGAAAACTTCACAATGGTTCTACTTTATATTCACTCGCGATCATTAATGCTGTACCTTTCTGAATTTCAAATAAAGCTTTCTAATCAATACATTACTCCTGCATTTTCGCTAGCGCTCTGTACTGAAAGTGCGCCGTCGCACTTCCTTATCGCAGGTAGAAACAGTAGCGGAAAGTCACTCTTAATTTCCGCGCTTGCCGGTAATGGGAAGGTAGCAAGCGGTAGTCGTGAATGTACTTCGGTTGTTGCAGAGGTATCGGTTTTTAAACAGCAAGCGATAATTGAAGAAGAAAAACAAAAAGACAGTGCAGATATTTTAGACGTAATAGCTGAGCCAACACAGGTTCGCGAACTATTCGCACAGACTAATGAGGATTATCAAAACCACCCTTATTACGACGAACTCGCCTCTGCGCTTAGAATTGAGCATTTGCTAGATAATGGGTTTCTTTCACTTTCAACAGGTGAAACCCGCAAGATTATTATCATGTTGGCATGGTTAAGTAATGCCTCTATTATTTTGCTTGATGAACCCTTCGAAGGTTTAGATGCTGAAGCGATAAGCGCATTTAGTCGCTTTCTTGTCTCTCAGCAGCAAGCTTCTTTAGTACTTACCGCCAACAAACTCGCAGATATTCCAAAGAATATGCAAGCCCAGTTGATTGTCATGGATGACTTGGCTATTACGTGGAAATCTGAAGATAAACTTAACTATGACGGTTTGCGCTCAGAACTAAGCACCTGGTTTGCACTAGAGTCTGATGATATCGATGTTCCCTCAGCCCTTAACGCTAAAGACAAACACGGCGATGACCCCAATCGCAATAACCGAAACCTCAATGATCAAAACAGTGAGTTAGATTCACTTCCTCATACCTTAATTCAGCTTAAAGATGGATTCGTGCGCTTCGATGAGCGAACCGTATTTGAAAAGCTTAACTTTACGCTTAACAAAAATGAGCATTGGCAGATCACTGGTCCAAATGGGTCAGGCAAAACCTGTTTGCTTCAAATGTTTACCGGTGATAATTCCCATTGTTATACCAACGATTTAACAATGTTTGGCATAAAACGTGGCACAGGCGAAAGCATATGGGACATTAAAAAGCACATTGGAATTATGTCGAATGCGCTCCACATGCAGTACAAAGTGAATGCAAGTGTTGAGCACGTTATCATTTCAGGCTTTCACGACAGTATTGGTCTGTACACTCGCCCCACGCTAGCGGAACGCATGGTGGCAGAGCAGTGGCTTGAAGTACTGGGTTTGAAACAGAAAAAGAACTCGCCGTTTCAGTCGCTGTCTTTTGGTGACCAGCGATTAGTACTTATTGCACGTTCTATGGTTAAGCACCCCGCCGTGCTTATTTTGGATGAACCTTGCAATGGTTTAGATGACTTCAACCGACAGAAAGCGCTTAAGCTTATTGATATATTGGCTAGGGCTGGCACAAGTACACTGCTGTATGTGAATCACCATGCAGAAGAACGCATTCCTAGCATTCACAATACGTTAAATATAAAAGACTATAATGTTTAAGGGTATATGTTGAAAACCTTGGCTTTTCAAGTTTTCGCTAAAAAGGTGTGGCACTTGCCTGTAAGACAATTAGCCTTAAAGCTGGAAGCTTAAAAGCTAATATTTAAAAATATTAGCGAGGCTAGGTACCGAGAAAGAAAAAAGCGCTATCACAAGGGAAAACTCATGGAAAAAGTGATAGCGCCGAAGTAACCGAGGGTGAGGTACAATAAGAACTTAAAAACTACATGGGATCCAGGGTAAGCAACACGCGATGAGTACCAGGTATGACTTTGCAGGACCGATGCACGGCGGCAAATTCTTCATGGCCCTGCCACGACTTACCTTTAAGTAAACCCACATCAAACGCGTTCATTTGCCTAACGCTGCTCTCTCGATAGTGCTGGCCCAACCTATTCTTAGTAAGCCCTTGTGTATTCGCGTCGTTAAGACCAATCATTTGGCGTGTAACCACACTTTCTTTCGGCAGCCACTCTGTACCTTCGCCTAAATAAGTATTCACCAACCGAACAGGAATATTGTCCACATGAAAGCTTGGGCACATTGCTGATGAAAGGGGCACTAACCTTACGCCCACACTGTCACAGTCAAATAGCGTGGTGAGCATGTCAGACAGCAAATAAATATCGTCAATGGCAGCCTGCTTTCCGGCACTATTTCTTCCATCAGGTAAAAGCTTTGCGATTTCCTCTTTCAGTGATATTAAAGAGAAAACACCGCGAATCCCCATTCCTAATGATTTAAAAATGTCGTCATAATATTGCGAGATGAGTGGCGTTTCGGGCCTTGTCCATATGGCAACGCTAATACCTTTATCAAAGATATCGCCCAACACCATAGCATCGGCGCTTGAACGCCAAGATTCGCTGTGTTCAAAGGAAGTAATGTGGTCTTGTAGCGCCTGCATATTAGTGCTCCCACGCAGGAAATGGGTCAGGCATTTCAGCCCAAACATGATGACCTTGAATAAGCTGTTCGTCTGTTAACAAGCAACTATCTAACCGCTCGATAATGTCGTTTTTATTAAGCCCTTGCCCAATGAACACCAGCTCTTGACGCATGTCACCGAAGGGCTCCATCCATTGTTCTTCAATCGCTTTAAGGTATTCAGGGTCTTCTGGCCACTGCTCTTTGGGTACGGCTTTCCAAAATAGTCCAGCGGCCCCGTATCTCGCCATACCGCCAGCTTGGCTCCAGCTGCCCGCTAATTGAGGGCGTGTTGCCAGCCAGAAGAAGCCTTTTGAACGAATTAATTTACCTGCAATGTCTTTACTATGAATAAAATCATAAAACTTTTGCGGATCAAACGGACGTCGCGCTTCGTACGAAAAGCTGCTTATACCAAACTCTTCAGTCTCTGGTACGTGCTCGCCACGCATTTCTTTCAGCCAACCGGGCGACTGCTGAGCACGCTCGAAGCTAAATCGCCCTGTGTTCAGCACTTTGTCGAGGGGCACTTTTCCATGCTCGATCGGAACTTGAATAGCCTCGGTGTTGAGGGTTTGCAGAATACTTTTAAGGCGCGCCAACTCTTGTTCAGAGACTAAGTCGGTTTTGCTTATTAGCAATATATCAGCAAATTCCACTTGTTCGACCAACAAGTCTGCCACACTTCGCTCGTCTTCCTCCCCCAAGCTCTCACCCACTTCGTTGAGAAACTTAGCTTCGTCATAGTCTTTAAGAAAATTCAATGCATCGACAACGGTAACCATCGAATCGAGGCGTGATATTTCCGACAAGCTTTTACCGTCTTCATCGGCAAACGTGAAGGTCTCAGCTACAGGTAAAGGCTCCGAAATACCTGTAGACTCTATTACCAGATAATCGTATTTACCTTCATGCGCTAAACGCTCTATCTCTTCAAGCAAATCTTCTCGCAACGTGCAGCAAATACAGCCATTGCTCATTTCAACTAGCTTTTCTTCGGCTCGATTAAAGCTAATTTCATTTTTCACCGTAGCAGCATCGATAGTGATTTCACTCATATCGTTAACAATAACGGCTACTCTTAATCCATCACGATTATTCAGAATATGATTTAGAACCGTGGTCTTACCAGCGCCTAGGAAGCCCGAGAGTACGGTAACGGGAAGCTGAGTTTGAATTGACATAACGACTCGCTAAGTTTCATTTTAAATCTCGAATTTAATAAATGTTATAACATAACAATTAAAATGAAAATAACGATATGATTAATTTATTGCAAAACGCTTGCGGTATTCCACCGGACTAAGCCCATACTCTTTACGGAATATCTTCCTAAACGCATTGACGTTTTGATAGCCCACGTTGAATGCAATATCAGCAATGCTGCGCGTTGATACTTCAATTTGCTGACAAGCATGATGAAGTCTCAGCTTCTGCAGATAATCGATGACTGACATACCTAACGCTTGCGCAAATCTTCGCTGTAAGGTTCGCTGACTAACGAAAGTGTGGCTAGCTAAATCGCTAAGAGAAATTGGCTGACTGTAATGGTTTGCCAAGTAATTTTGCGCTTTAACAACGAGAGCATCGCCATGATCTTTTTTAGGTGAAAACTGGTGATAAAAGCCTTGCTCCCTGTAACCTGTATCCACCACCATCTCTTTAGAAAGATTCAAGGCAATGGTGGGTGAACTTAAGGTCGATATGATTTCAAACACAAGATCAATCCACGCCATTCTCCCGCCAGCTGTTATTACGCCCTCCCCGTTTACCACGATAGCCTTAGCATCTAGTTTTGCTGTGGGAAAGGCTGCCATGAAGTGATCGGCAATTCGCCAGTGTGTAGTACACACTTTGTTATCTAAAAAGCCCCCTTTGCCTAGAATAAATGCACCTACGCAAGCAGATGCGAGCAATGCACCTTGGGACTGCATGACTTCCATATAGTTAATGAGTGATGTGAAGTCATGCTCAAAAAATGTTTCACTAATGCTTGGCGGCAAGATGACGACATCAACTAGTGCATTTGAATTCAACTGTTCCGCTTTGTAAATACTCGCGCTAAATGCCACATCAGCGTTGATTTGCTCACACATCGTATTTGCTAACTCTAACATCTCAACGATGCCGTAAAGCGCAGATTGGCTTGCGGTTGGATAGTTTATTACTGCTATTTTTATTTCTTTCATCGTTTCATTGTCGTTCTGTGAACGCTGTCGCATTTGGCGCGCTTTTTGTCATTATCGTCACTCTCTATTACACGTGAAAATCTGCAAAATAGTCAATATCGAGTAAGCACAACTTAAACCGTGCTAGAGACTATTTCTTGGAAAAAGAGGGTAAGACCGTGGTTAAACAAGCACTTATTGTTATAGATATTCAAAACGATTACTTTCCTGAAGGGAAGTATCCTTTACACAAACCAGAGCTTGCGATGCAAGAAACACTTAAAGCGATGGCTATTGCAAAGGAAAAGAGCATTCCGATTATTCACATACAGCACCTTGTGCCTGTTGAGGCCGGAGAAGGGTTGTTTTTCTATGAAGGATCTCATGGCGCTGAAATTCATAAAGAGGTGATAGCCGCTGCCCCGGATGCACCAATCATCACAAAGCAACACGCCGATTGTTTTGAGAACACCAATTTAGAAGAAACCTTACAGTCATTGGGCGTGGATGAAATTCTTCTTGCAGGTATGATGACGCACAACTGCGTAACTCACACAGCATTATCACCAGCTGCTGCCAAGTATTCCCCCAAAGTCATTGAACCTTGCACCTGCACGCGTGACGCCATTGGTCATCTATTGGCGCTGGATTCTATGCAAGTGCGTGGTATTGACATTGTATCGATAGAAACCGCATTCGCTTAGCTCCGACTTGTTTCGCTCATCACGTTGTTCGACTACTTGATGAGCGCTAACACTTCTCGGAATTTTGGATGTTGGCATGATTTTAAAAGGCCAAAAAGTGTCATCTCAAAACTGCTGATCCGTGCGCCCTGCTCACGCATATTTTGGATGGCGAGCACAGCATTTGAAGACTCTCTTGAAGAAATGCAGTCCTGTATTACTTCCACAATGTGATTATTTTCCAATAAACCCGTTACCGTTTGATAAACGCATACGTGCGCTTCAATTCCCACAACCAGCCATCGACTTAATTCCATTTCACCAATGTACGCCAGTATTTCGGACGAGCACTGGTCAGTACCTGCTACTGCGTTAAAAGTAAATTTCTTAAAGTGAGGATCGCTTGCGACATGAGTTTCAATTTCAGGGACCGTTCTCTCCAAGCCATCAGGATTTTGCTCAAGTACAACTACGGGAATATTGAGCAATTTACAACACTGTATTAGCTTTACTGTTTTGCAGATCATTGTCTGGCTATCATTGACTTTTCGAGCCAGCGCGCCCTGAACATCTACGATCAACAACCCTACCTTTTCTTCGTCTAAATGCATCATTCACACCGCTTGTATGTTAGTTGTGGCTTCACATTCGGCTCTTTTCGCTTTGTTTTACGGCGTTAAATTGCTCTCGAAATCCTCACACAAACCGCAATACCAAGGAAATAATGACACCGGTTACGATAAGCTGAACTAAGCAAAAGCCCATAATGTCTTTGGCTTTCAGGCCAGCTATGGCAAGTACGGGTAGCGCCCAAAATGGCTGAATCAAATTGGTCCACGCATCACCCCACGCTACCGCCATGGCAACTCTATTTATTTCGGCTCCAAGTTCAGCGGCAGCGGGCAAGATTACTGGAGCTTGCACTGCCCACTGACCTCCCCCCGAAGGCACAAAAATATTAACAATGCCTGCGCTAATAAAACTCCATACTGGCAGCGACTCTGCAGATGCAAAGCTAATCAGCCATTCTGACATGGTTTGGGCCAATCCTGATTGAACCATTACCGCCATGATCCCCGCATAAAATGGGAACTGTATAACAATACCACTACCGCCCTGAACGGCTTGCTGCAGGCTGTGCAGTACATTGCGTGGTGTACCGTGAAGGACAATAGCGAGAAAGAGAAATAGCGTATTAACGATATTGAGATTAAGCCCGCCCCCTGAAACAAAGTAGTTAGTGAGATAAGCAAGCCCTGCAAAGCCTACCAGTAACCCAAGCACCTTGCTGTTTTCAAGTTTGTCGGCGGGCCGCTCGTTTGTTGCCGAAGGCAAAGCGTCGTCTTTTAGCTTGGCGCTATCGACAATAATGCTTTCAGATTCAGGCGGTAACATTAAACGATTAACAAGAGGAATAATCACGAACATGATTGCCAATAACAGCAAGTTAAACCCACTGAAAATAGTCTCTCCAGTGCCAACTACGCCAATCTGTGCTTCTGAAAAATGACCCGGCGTTGCAATAGTTAAGGGCACAGAGCCCGCTAAACCACCATGCCATACAATAAAGCCTGAGTACGCGCTTGCCACCAATAACCGATAATCAACCGACACTTTTCTTGCTAAGGCTTTAGCGAACAACGCGCCTACAACAAGACCAAAGCCCCAGTTTATCCAGCTTGCGATAAGCGACACCAACGTGACCAGCACAATGGCGCTCCCAGGGCTTTTTGCTAAGCTCGCAAGCCTTTCAAGTAAGGCTTTTACTAATGGCGTGCATGCCAACATAAACCCAGTGACTAGCACCAAGAGCATTTGCATTGAAAATGTGAGCAGCCCCCAAAATCCGTCCCCCCACTGTTGAATAGTGGTAAGTGGAGACTGATTTTGAATGACCACTGCAAACGCAAACGTAATTAGGGTGAGTAATAAAACGAAAATGTAGGGGTCAGGAAGATATCGTTCGACGAGTTTGACGAAGGGTTTTGATGCTCGGTTTAGCATTAACGCTCTCACAATATGTTAAAAACTTGTTGCATATTAACGCGTTTATTTCCCCGTTGGCGAGGGTCTAATTAACTTTGTTGAGCCAGTGCTGTAATGTTGAAGTTACTTTATTGTGCTCTATGGGTTTGGTGAGGAAATCATCCATACCGGCTTTCATACACATATCTTTGTCGCCCTGCATAGCATTCGCCGTCATCGCTATGATGGGTACACGTTTGTAAACTTCGCCGGCTGCACCATAGCGAATAAGCTTGGTTGCTTCGAACCCGTCCATTTCCGGCATTTGGCAATCCATGACAATTGCGCTGTAATGCGCCTTTAGCTTGCTGCTTTTTAACAGTTCTAACGCTTCTACACCGTTGTTGGCAACGTCAACCACATACCCTTCGCTTTCTAGAACATTGGTGGCCACTATTTGATTAATGGCATTGTCTTCTACTAACAAGATTCGATAAGCATTATCATCAGAGGTGGACTTTGCGTTTTCTTCAGGTGATTGAACGTGCTGAGTGTTGCCTTCGATAATATGAACCGGATCATCCTCCCGTTTTTTAAAGCGTGGTTTAGCTTCATAGTCAGATGTATTTACTGATTCCTCTACAATTCGAATTAAATCTGAAGAGGTCAGTGGCTTAGGAAGACTCTCATCAACGTCTACTCCGCCATAGACAACAGAGCTCTCCATGTCGCTTAGCTGTGTCATTAATACCAAACGCGTATGTTTTGTTCTGGGGTTATTTAAAAGTATCTGGCCGAAGTGTTGTGAAAACTCCTCCTCTTCTGCTTTCTCCAGAAATACAACATCAATGGGTATTGCCGGTATCTCTTGCTCGCTGCCTTTCAAATATAAGCTAATCGCTTCCTCAATCGAAGATGCGGTCAGCGTAAGCAGTCCCCAAAGTTTCAGCTGGCTTTGCATGGCACGTCTTGTTGAAGCATTGTCGTCAATAATCAGGCAACACATGTCTTGTTTAGCAAGTTGAGGGCGCACAGCGTTGCGTTGCTCGGCGTAGCGAATTTCGCATGTCACATCAAAACGGCTGCCTTTGCCAAGCTCGGTGGTAACACTTATGTCTCCTCCTAACAATTGGCATAGCTTTTTGGTAATGCTCAACCCAAGCCCTGTTCCGCCATAGCGTCTAGTTGTAGAAGCGTCGACCTGTGTAAACGCATCGAACAAGTGAGGTAGTTTTGACGCGGGAATACCAATGCCCGTATCTGCCACCGCAATGTGCATAAGCGCAGTATTCTGATTGTTAGTAGGAAGCAATTCTGCCGTGACAGAGAGCTCTCCCTGCTCGGTAAATTTAACGGCGTTACTTAAAAGGTTTGTGAGGATTTGTTGAATTCGGCTGGGATCTGAGTTTATTTTCGACTCACTGACCTTTGACAAATCTACAACAACATCCAGCCCTTTTTCTTGCGCTAAATGCGCGACCGATTGAGCAATGCTCTCAATCAATTCCCTTACATCAAATTCGACGGACTCAATCTCGAGCTTATCCGCTTCTATTTTAGAGAAATCCAAAATATCATTAATCAGGGCCAGTAGAGAATTAGCGCTTGAGCTTGCGATGTTGACGCGCTGTGATTGCTCAGTAGTTAGGTTGCTTTTCTTAAGCAGACCCAGCATCCCTATCACGCCGTTCATTGGCGTTCTAATTTCATGGCTCATATTTGCAAGGAATTCAGACTTCAACTTTGTTGCTTCTTCGGCTTGTTCCAGCGCTTTTTTCAAATCGTTGGCCTGAGCTTTCAACGAGGCTGTTTTTTCTGAAACTTGTTGCTCTAACGCCTGAACAAAGCGCTTCTGCTTGGTAATTTCTGTTTGCTGTAAGTGGGTTCTTAAGTAAATGATCAACAGAACAATGCCGAGTAAAAACGCAATGTAAATGCTGTATGCCCACCATGTTTTCCAAGGAGCTGCTGCTACATGCAAATTAACCGACATGACTTCGCTGCCCCATTCACCATTGGGCTTCATTGCTTTGACCAGCAATGTATAGGTGCCGCCATTTAGGTTAGTAAATGAAACGTTGTTGTGATTTCCGATATCAATCCACTGTTCATCGTACCCTTCTAATTTGTAGGAAAAATGAGAACGCTTGGGATCAGAGAAGTCTAGAAGAGCAAAGTCTAATGAGAAGAAATAGTCTTCGTAGGAAAGATTAATATCCGTAACGTAGGATAGTGGCTTATCAAGGCTTACTGCTTCGCCCATTTTGTTGAAGCCAGTTAGCACAATTTTAGAATCGACCAACTCAGACTGTCCTGGCACATACTCAAAGTATTCAATACCTCGCTGGCTACTGGTAAAGAACGTGTTGTTAGTGGCTCTAAGTAAACTGTTTGAATAGAAATTCTGACTTACAGCCCCGGCAGTGCTAGTGTAATTAATGGCACTTTCAGTAGCCGGATTAAAAAGAAAGATCCCTTTATTCGTGGTAAGCCAGAGCTGGCCCTCGTCGCCGTCTGCAATCGCTCTTACTAAGGTAGCGGGCAACCCTTTCTGCTCCCCAAACCACTCGAAGGATTTCGATTCGGGCTTATAAAGGTTCAACCCCCGTTGGGTTGCAATCCAAATTTGGCCGTTTTTGGTCTCATGAATATCTTCGACAATGCTGCCCAACAGACCTGCATTGTGATCTTTATTGTATTCAATCTGAGTGAAAGTATTGTCCTGAATGGACCATAAATTTACGCCGCTTCCAGTGCCAATCCACATATTTCCTTGAGAGTCATTAACAATGGCGTGAATCTCTGGGTGAGCTAAGCCGTCAGTCGTTGAAAGATGCTCAAAGGCGCCAGATTGCACGTTGTATATATAAACACCATGCTTGTAGGTACCTATCCATACATTGCCTTCGTTATCTAGCGCTAACGCTCTGAATTCTCTGAACTGGCGATATTTGCTGTTTTCTCTGGGATATTCTAAGCGACTTACATTTCCATTCTTTCTGTTAACATGTGCAATAAAGTTGTCTTGTGCCACCCAAATATTGCCGTGTTTATCGGGGACAATAATAGGTCGTTCTATAACTCCCCTATTTGAATATTCACTGTCTTCTTTAAATACCGAGTCAAATTCCTTTTGGAGTATTTGCTCTTTCACTTTCCATGTATAAATTTCAGCATTTGCTGTAGCAATCAATACATCGCCACTATTTTTGAAGGTATCTAGCTCAATGCCACTGGGTGAAACCAATGAGTCACTATTGATCTGCTTGATTTTACGGCGAGGAGATAGTTTAAATATGCCGTGAACTTCACTGGTTACCCATTTTGTTTTAGTGTGGTCTTCATATATTATGCGAAGTCCGTTGTCATAGCCGAAGTCCATCTTCTCTACGTAATTTCCCTCACCTGTATGTCTATAAAGACCCGTGGTGGTCACAAACCAAATGCACCCTTCGTGATCTTCAATCATTGAGTTCACTTGGCCTAATGCTTTGCCGTCTCGCGTAGTTTGTGCAAGGAACACGCCTGAACTTGGAAAGAAAAGAAAAGGGCCTTCCTGAGTCGCCACATAGAATTGGCTTGACGACGTACGCAGCAAGCTACGTATTTCATTGGCTCCTGTTGCAGTACGATTATCAGGGTCGGGAAAGAAGTGTTTGGCGGTGAGAGTTCTTTTGTCTAGCAAGTTCAAGCCAAAACTGGTGGCTACCCACAGGCTGTTGTCATTATTATCCATAATGTCCCAAATGCGATTATGAGACAGACTGTGGTCCTCATTGCTTTTCTTCTGAACCCTTTCGAATTCCCCATTTCCTAGAAAACGATTTAAACCTTGATCATACGAACCTAGCCAAATTTGGCCTGTTTTGTCGTGGAAGAGTGATTGGATTCGGTTTGAAGATATGGAGCGAGGGTCGTCTGGATCATTCAAGTAACGAGAATAGCGACCTGTTGTTGGGTCGTACTTGTTAACTCCACCTCCCCACGTTCCAATCCATATATTGCCCTCTGCATCCAACATCAAATTGCCAGCGTCGTTGTGTGATAGCCCTTGGCTAGGATCGCTGTCAGACTCAAACAACGTGACTCTACGACCGTCGTAACGCATTACACCGTTTTCGGCAGTACCAAACCACAAAAAGCCTTGGCGATCTTGGATAATGGAATAAATCTCTGATGAGACGAAGCCATCTTCGGCAGTTAAAAGCTCAACCGAATACTCATTCATCAGCTTGTCTGCATTAGATGGATAAACACAGGGAACATAAAACAGGCAGAGAAGAGCTATTGCAAACAAGCGCACTGGTGCAAGTACAGGATTTGTTATGCTCGCAAAGAAGGCATTCTTCAAAGTGGAATCAAGACATTAAATTAAACTTTCTTAACCATAAAGCATCTATTGAACGCAATCTATTCTACAAAAGACGCATTTGTCACATAAAAAAGGGCCGAAAATGATATCGGCCCTTTATCTCTTGGTTAATTATTTACCAATTACAGTGAATTCATGCTTTGCACGCTAACAGGCCCGAGCTGAGCCGCTTCAACTTCTGCTTTAATCTTCTCGGCATCTCCGATGATTATCCAGGTTAATTTCTCTGGGTGCAGCACTTCTTTCGCCGCGTTACTCAAATCGTCTAAAGACAAGCTGTTGTATTTCTCGACCAAGGACTCTGGGTAGTTATATTGTCTGTTAAATCTTTCACTCGACAGTAAGCTATACAATACCGCGTTAGCCGTCTCAAATTGACCTGGCAAAGAGCGAACTTCGTCTAACCGCGCCCTTTCAAGTTCATTCGCCATTGGCGGTTTTTCACCTAAGTAAGCGTTAAGCTCTTTCTTAAGCTCAAGCAGTGATGGACCTGTTTTATCGGTTTGCACCGGCGCATAAACCATAAACGGGCGCTGTCCCCTAGCATCTTGCAGGAAGGTGTACGCGCCATAAGACCAGCTTTTATCTTCACGCAGGTTCATATTAACGCGAGCAGTAAAAGCACCACCTAAGGTTAAATTCATGGCATTAATTGCAATATTGTTGTCAGCCCCTGTTGGTGGCGCTAAATGTGCAGCCAGAATAAGTGACTGTTGTGCACCAGGGCGGTCGATAATAATCGCTTGGCCTTGCTCAGGCATTGACGCTTCAGCAATTTGCTTCGCACCTTTGCTACCCTCTACCTTCCATTTGCCAAACTCTTTCTCAAGCATGGGTTTAATGGCACCTAACGTGGTGTCGCCAACAACAAAAATTGTCGCATTGTCTGGGCGTAGCCACGTATTTTTAAAGTTAACAAGGTCATCTCGCGTAATCGCTTGTACGTCTTGTTCTGTTCCGGTACCGGTAAACGGAATACCGTACGCATGGCCTTCACCATAAATAAGAGGCGGAAGTAACGTAAGTGCAATACTTACAGGGCGCGTTTTTTGCTGTGCAATATTACTTAATATAAGCGCTCGTTGACGTTCAATCTCTTCCTTTTTGAACGTTGGTGATTTCAAGATATCACCCATTAGCGCCAAAGAAGGCTCCATGTTTTCCGTTAACATTGACATGCTAACTGTGGTGGTATCTAGGTTTGAGCCGGCGTTTAAATCAGTACCTAACTGCTCAAGCTCTGCCGCAAGCTCCAGCGCATCATATTTTCCCGCGCCTTCGTCAAGCATCTGTGTGGTAAAGCTCGCAAGTCCTAACTTGCCACCCGCATCGGCAGCGTAACCTGCGTCGAATTGCACCGCAACATTCACCAATGGAACCGTAGAGCGTTTTGCAAATACTACCTTTACACCGTTAGAAAGCGTAGTTTCTGTCACCTCAGGAAAGCTCAGTTGAGTCTCTGCATCGATTGAAGGCAAGCCAGAGCTGCGGTCAACGCCTTCGGAAGATGCTGTGTGCTCAATAAATGGAACAACCGTGATTTGATGCCACCCTTCTTTTAGCCATTTATTCGCAGCCGCTTTAACCCCTTTAGGAGTAGCCTGTCCTAGCTCACTCAATTCAGTTTTGAAGTAGTTAGGGTCGCCAGCAATGAACTCACCACTAGCAAGCGTATCGGCTTTACCGCCAAAGCCCCCAACCTCTTCAAGCCCGCGAATAATTGAAGCACGTCGCTTAGTCGACACCAATTTAACTTCATCTTTGCTTGGACCTTTACGCAAAAACTCGCTAATGACTTTATCTATTTCTTTTTCCACTCTCGCAACGTCAACGCCGTCTTTTACGTCAACCGTCACACCAAAAATGGACGCCATTTGTAGCTCGTAGTTAAACACCGAGGCATTGGTAGCAATTTGTTGGTCGTACACCAATTC
>NZ_JAFLMX010000350.1:0-4775 GCF_017849675.1 Alteromonas sp. AO-Serp | reverse complement strand
CTTGAAATACCAAACATGCTGCTAGCAGCCAAATAAGCACGACGCTTCCCTCCTGCGGGTATCATGGCAGTAGCATTTATTTTCGGCTGTTGCTTCTACGTTGGCGTGTACTTTTCTCAGTCGAGTTGGGAGTTATTGACCCTTCAAATATTGAACGCGCTGTTCTACGGTTTATATGCTGGTATTGGATTGACCTTACTGCAACAACAAGCGCCCGACTTAACTGGATTCACTTCTGCGTTTTATTCAAACGCCACTCGGGTGGGTATGATGCTAGGCACCATTGGCGCAGGCACCGTGGCTCAATTCTTTAGCTTCAGAGATGCCACTATTGGGTCGTTGTGCATTGCTATATTTGGCTTAAACGTGATGTTAGTGTTCATGTTCGTAAAACGAGAAGCACGTTAAGTTTTATTCAAAAAAAACTAGCAGATCGCTAGTTAAGGCGTAACCCAGCAGCACTTCTATCGCTTCCTTTAATTTCTTCGCACTTTCTCATAATTGACAATTGTTACAATATAACATTACACTCACGAACAATTAATTACCCTAAAAATTTAGGAACCCTATGAAAAAGCTCCTTATTTCAGCCACGATATCTTCTATACTTTTGGCAACAGGCTGCACCGAACAGGCGTCAACAATGAATAAGACTGCTACAACGCAGACTGACTCAGCAAAAGCAGAGCAGACGAACCCTTTATTTATGACAAGTTCACTGACTTACGGCGCGCCGCAATTTGATTTGATAAAGGACGAGCATTTCATTCCTGCATTTGAAAAAGGAATGGAACAGCACTTACAAGAAGTAGAAAAAATAGCGTCTAACCCTGACGCCCCCACCTTTGATAATACGCTGCTAGCGCTTGAAAAAAGCGGAAGTTTACTCACCAGAACTAGCCGAGTATTTTTCAACTTAGTAGGAACAGATAGCTCGCCTGAACGCAGAGAAATCCAAAAAATTCTAGCGCCAAAGCTGGCGGCTCACAGCGATACCATTAATTTAAATAGTGCGCTTTTTAAGCGTATTGAAACGCTATACAACCAGCGCGACGCGTTGGAGTTAGATACTGAATCAACCCGACTACTCGAAGAGTATTACTCTGATTTTGTTCGCGCTGGTGCTAAACTCAATGAATCAGATAAACAGAAGATACGTGAAATAAACGAAGAACATTCAACCTTAACCACGCAGTTTTCTCAAAACCTACTGGCTGAGTCATCTGAAATTGCGGTGGTAGTAGATGACGTAGAGCAGTTGTCAGGGATGTCAGAGCGCCAAATAAAGGCCGCATCAGATGCTGCTAAAGCTGCTGATAAAGAAGGCAAATATCTTCTAAGCATCACGAACACTACTCGTCAACCTGTCCTTACTTCACTAGAAAATAGAGCACTTCGCCAGCAAGTGTGGGGAGCGTCAGCATACCGAAACCAGTCTGGGGAATACGACAACACCAAAATTATTAGCCGATTGGCAGGACTGCGCGCACAAAAAGCAGCATTGCTTGGATTTGATAGCTGGGCGGCCTACAGCCTAGACAAACAAATGGCCGGTTCGCCAAGCGCTGTATACGAAATGCTAGGCAGTATGGTGCCCGCTGTGCTTAAAAACGTTGAAAAAGAAGCCGCTGACATTAAAGCAATGATTGAAGCGGAAGGTAATAACTTCGAACTAAAACCTTGGGATTGGGCTTTCTACTCAGAAAAGGTAAGACAAGCTAAATACGAGCTAGATGAAAACGAGGTGAAACAATACTTCGAATTTAATCGCGTGCTTGAAGATGGCGTATTTTTCACTATGAATAAATTGTACGGAGTGCGCTTCAAGCCCCGTCCAGATTTGCCGGTTTACCACCCTGATGTAAAGGCTTACGAGCTGTTTGATGTAAATGGTGACAGTTTAGCGATTTTTTATGCCGACTACTTTTCTCGCAAAGGTAAACGCGGTGGAGCTTGGACGAGTTCTTTCGTAGGACAGTCGAAATTGCTCTCGCAAAAGCCTGTTGTGGTTAATGTAATGAACATAAACAAAGCGCCTGATGGCGAGCCTACATTAGTCAGTTACGATCATGTTACTACCATGTTCCATGAAATGGGTCACGGACTTCACGGCATGCTGTCAGACGTAAATTACCCAACGTTGGCCGGCACATCTGTCTCGCGAGACTATGTAGAGTTCCCTTCTACCTTCGAAGAAGACTGGGCAGCCCACCCTGACGTTATTGCAAACTATGCCAAGCATTATGAAACTGGCGAGCCTATTCCAGAGGCTCTGCTGGAAAAGGTGATTCGTTCACGTACATTCAATATGGGTTATGACACATTGGAATATATGTCTGCAGCACTGCTTGATATGGAGTGGCATTCTATCTCTGCTGAGCAGGCGCCTGAAGATGTCCAAGCCTTTGAAGCCCAAGCTCTCGATAAACATAATGTTGGCTTGTCTTATGTACCACCTCGTTATAAGTCAGCATTCTTTGCACATTCAATGGGTGGCGGCTATTCCGCTGGCTACTATGCCTATATGTGGAGTGAAATTTTAGCTGCTGATGCCTTTGCTTATATGCAAGAACTCGGCGGATTAAGGTTAGAAAACGGTATGAAATATAGAAAGGAAATCTTATCTACCGGCAATTCTCGTCCCCCGATGGAGTCTTATAAAGCATTCCGAGGAAAAGCGCCAACAACAGATGCTCTGCATATTCGCTGAGGGCTTAAAACCAAACTCGACTAACAGGAGGCCTCATGAATTCACCGGTAATACCCTCTAACTTCGTTGAATGGCAAAACTGTATTGTCCGCGATTGTGGCATAGCGTTAGACAAAGCGTTTTTAGAATCACGGATAGCGGCGCTTTCGAACATGAAGGATCAGCATACAAAGCAATTTCTACGTTTGTATGGCGAGGCACACTATAAGCAGGTTTTAGGCTGGTTTCATCAAGCCTTAGTGGAGCTGAAATGAGTAAAACGTTGACTAAAGAAGCGCTTCTTGCCGCCAGTGAAGACGACTACATGAACGATGAGCAGCTTGAATTTTTTAAAGAATTGCTCAACGATTTAAAACAGCAAACCATGGCTCATATTGAAGAGATGAAGGCATCGTTAAGTCAACCTCCTGAGATAAACGATGAAGTTGATCGGGCGCAGTATGAAGAAGAATCCAGGCTTTCTCTTCGAATTTTGGACAGGGAGCGAAAGCTACTTCCTAAAATCGATAAGTCGTTGCGACGAATAAAAGACAAGTCTTTTGGATACTGCTTGGAGACCGGAGAACCCATTGGCATTCCTAGGTTACTGATAAGGCCTGTCTCAGAATACTGCGCCGATGTGAAAATGGTAAACGAAGGCAGAGAGCAGCATTATTACTCACAAAGAAAGTAATGATACTTTCTGTGCCTGAGAGTTTTTGAGTGAATATTTAAGTGAAAATTTGAGTGTGCGGTTAACAAGGCGCACACTCGTCTTTTGGCAAGAATGGACTGAATGCGTTTCAGCTTTTTATCATTTTATAATGAAAGCCGAGAGTTAACCGTTTTGACAACGGTGGTATTGAACCTTCAGTTAAACCAAAACAGTGACCGCTGTGTTGCGTGGCTTTACTTATAGCTGCACTTTACGATAACTATTATTTATTTGAATAAAAGCTCCATCTGCACATCACATCTCGCATAGGGCGACGACGCCCCCTTAATAGGCTTAAACCCTATCTTTTCGTACAAACATATTGCGGGCTTAAGTACCGAATTGCTCTCTAAATAAAGCCGCTTTAACCCCATCAGTTTCGCTCTTTCGACAATACTTTTACCTAACAGCAGCCCTACCCCTTTGCCTTGAGCTTTGGGAGACACCGCCATTTTGGCAAGTTCAAACGTATCGTCAGCTTGTTTAATAAGTGCACAGCAGCCTATGGGTTCGCCCTTATCTAACGCGATCAATATCACACCCGACTGATTCAAAATGTAGCCTTCAGGGTCGTCGAGCGCTTTAAAGTCGGGCTCTTCCAATTCCCAATATTTACTTATCCATTCAACATTGAGCGATTTAAATGCCTCGCGATACTTTGGCGCATAATCGACTACCTTAATATCAGGCGAGTCACCGTCCACTCTCGCACTTATGGGGCGATATCGAAGATGCCTTTCAACTACGCTCACCGCTTCCCATAAATCGATACCCGTTTCATCTTTTAGCTCGCGCATGGCAGTGTCTATGGCATCGCACTGCTTTTCCATTTTGGGCACCATCGCTTTCGCTTTATCGTTTAGCGCCACCAGCGTAACCCGCGAATCGTCGCTCGATTTATAACTTTCAATTAGGTCGCGTGCTTTCATTTCTTTTGCGATCTTACTCACCGACACGTGAGAATGATTTATCTCTTTAGCGATATTCACGACGGAATCAGCACCTTTTGACGCGAGCACGTAAAATACTGGAAACCACTTTGGCTCTATCGCAAATCCAAATTTCGCATAAGTATTTTCCGCATCCTTTGACACCTGCGCGGCTAACTGACGTAAGGCAGTACCTAATGCAATATGCCCCAATTCATTAAATGACTTCACTTCAAAAAACTCCGTAACCAGTTACGGATATAATTAATCGTAATTGGAGACAAGTCAAACAGATTATTTATTGATAATAAAAATGGGGGGGGTAGATTACTTCGCCTGGCACTGGCTACACCAATAAAGACGTCGCCCGTTATACGTTTGGCGTTTTATTGTAGTGGCGCAGACTCTACAAGGCTGCTCTTCCCTGTCGAACACCATAAAC
>NZ_JAFLMX010000082.1:0-1906 GCF_017849675.1 Alteromonas sp. AO-Serp | reverse complement strand
CTATGGGTAAGCTTCATAAAGTGGAATATTTAGGGTTTTCTTCAGAAGCCACCCGCTTGCTTTTTGATAAATTTGATATGGTTTCTATTGCGATGTTTGCCAATAGGCCTGATATCACACTCTGCGCAAAAGCCTACGCTGGAGATAGCAGAATTGAGCTTGATGATGCGTCTACGAAGTAAGCGATCATTTTAGACCGTCTTTTCCCTGCGGTGCTACTCCGTAAAATAGCCTCCGTAGATTTTACTAACGGAGACTTTACTGATGGCAACAAAAAGACGTACACGTGAGCAATGGCAAAGATTGGTTGACAAGCAAGCAGCAAGCGAGCTGACAGTCAGTGAATTTTGTGCACAGCATGCGTTAACAGTATCAAATTTTTATCTGTGGCGTAAAAAGCTGAGCGATGATAGTCAACCGTTTGCGCAGCAGGATAACTGGCTTGCTTTTGATATGCCAGCGAGCGGAAACCAGAGTATAGATTCAGCGTGGGAGATAGAACTGGTATTACCCGGTGGTGTGGTGCTGCGGATGAACCGAGCCGTCTGATGTTACCCTTATCTAATGGGCGTATTTGGTTGTACACCGGCAATGCCGATATGCGCAAACAGTTTGATGGGTTGGCAGCGCTGGTACAGAGCAAGTTGGGCATGCAGGCGCATTGTGGTGACTGGTTTGTGTTTATCAATAAACGCCGCACCCAGCTAAAGGTATTGTATTACCATCAGGGCGGTTATTGTTTGTGGAGCAAACGTCTAGAAAGAGGTACCTTCGCCAAAGTCACTGACGGCACAGCAAAAACACCATTAAACAGCGCTCAGTTACAGTGTTTGATTGATGGGATTTACTGGCAAAAAGACAAACAAAACAGGCGATTTAATTAACTGATTTTGTTATAATTTAGCCCATGAAAACACGCTCTATTAGTCACCTTTCACTGTCTGAAATTGAGGCTGCCTTTGCTCATCAAGCCGAGGAAATTGCGCAACTCAAGCAGCAACTCGACTGGCTTAAACGTCAGTTGTTCGGGCGTAAGTCTGAAAAGGTGTTAGCGGATAATCCGGCGCAGAGCAGTTTGTTTGATGAGGGGGAAACCCTCACCTTACCGGCAGAAACAAAACCGGTGAAGGCACATACTCGTTCCTCACAAAAGCAACGTCGCGACTCGGATGTCAATGATGAAGGCCTGCGTTTTGATGAGACAGTGCCGCAACAGATTATTGATATACCTGCGCCAGAATTACAGGGGGCGGATGCCGACCAGTATGAATTAGTGGATACCAAAGAAACCTGTCGCTTAGCACAACAGCCTGGCAGTTATGTGGTATTGAGATTCCGTCGACAGGTCGTGCGTCATAAAACCACGCAAACCATTAAGGATACCCCAGCGCCAGGCAATGTGCTGGAAGGCTGTTACTGCGATGTCTCACTGCTCGCCGGACTGATGGTTGATAAAGCGGTGTATCACTTACCGCTTCACCGCCAACATCAACGGATGCTGGATAGCGGTATTACCCTTAGCCGGGCCACCTTAATCAACTGGATACAAAAAGGCATTGAGCTGCTTCGACCCATCGCCAAAGCCCAGTGGCAACACATTCTGCAAAGTAAAATACTGGCCATGGATGAAGTGCCCATTAAAGCAGGTCGCACTAAAGGCGCTGGCCGAAAACCCGGACACATGAAACAAACCTACTTCTGGCCCCTGTACGGTGACAGTGATGAAGTGGCGTTTACCTGGAGTAACAGCCGGGGTATGTTGCATGCCCAAGCACAGTTACAGGACTTTACCGGCACCTTGCTCACCGATGGTTATGCCGCCTACACCAAAACGGTTGAACAATTAAATCAATACGAACAACAGATTGTACATGCAGCCTGTTCGGTCTCTCTCTTATACACAACT
>NZ_JAFLMX010000107.1:0-8866 GCF_017849675.1 Alteromonas sp. AO-Serp | reverse complement strand
TGGATAGATTAAATACAAGGTGTTAGCATCAAAGAAGCCCTCTTGTAAGAGGGCTTTTTAATATTGAGTTAATGCGTTTCGCTACGCGGGCTTTTTAAACGCTAGCGTTTCCCACAGTGGTACCGTAGACAAACTATGTTTATAGCTGCCAGACGTCTCCTTAGTACTGTAAGACAAATAAATCAGTGTTTTTGAGTCGGCATCATAAATTCTTCGAAGCTTCATATTCTTGAAAAACACGCTCTTCGATTTTTTGAATATTACTTCCCCTGAATCTGACTTATCAATGGCGTTTAACATCTCAGCCGTAATAGGGCCGGTTTGTCTGCACGCGATTGAACTGTCTGATGGGTCCGACAAATCAAGGTTCGCTTCAATACTTGAAATATGGCAGGTTACACCTGTCACTATGGGGTCTTGAAGCGCATCAATTTTAATGTCTTTAGTAGTGAAGAGGCCAAGAGACACATCACCCACTTCGCTGTCGCTACAGCCTGCCAACGTAAACACCGACGCGGCGAGTAAACCCAACACAGTGCTTTTCGCAAAAGAGCCGCTCTTAAAAGTGCCTTTCATAGAAGTACGAGCCTCGTTTGAACTTAACCAACGTCCATTTGTTTTCATATCATTCCCACCTCTACTCTATTTATGATCTTTAATTGTTTACTCGAAATACCGAGCCAGTGATCATTTTAGCCTAACAGGTTTAACTGTGTCTTATCCATGAGGTCGTGCTGCTTAATAAGTTGCTTTGCCTTTTCAATATCTGGCGCAAAATAACGGTCCTTGTCGTAAAACGGCACTTGGTCTCTTAGTAGCTGCATCAACACCTGTAGTTTTTCGCTGGTTTTAAACGGCTTCCTAAAATCTAACCCTTGGCAGGCCGCTAACCACTCAATGGCCAATATTCCTGCCACGTTATCGAAAATATCTCGTAAGCGCCTCGCGGCGAAGGTAGCCATAGACACGTGGTCTTCTTGGTTCGCAGACGTAGGCAACGAATCGATAGATGCGGGGTGCGCCAGGGTTTTGTTTTCACTAGCAAGCGCCGCACAGGTAACCTGCGCAATCATGAAGCCCGAGTTTACCCCACCATTTTCAACCAGGAACGGTGGCAAACCACTTAAATGCGTATCAATCATTAACGACATTCTGCGCTCCGACAGTGCGCCAATTTCAGATAGTGCAATAGCCAGCATATCTGCCGCCATTGCCACTGTTTCCGCATGAAAGTTTCCGCCAGATAGAATATCGCCAGTTGGCGTATCAGCGTCATCATTATTTTCAACAAAAACCAACGGGTTGTCGCTTACTCCATTAGCTTCAACCACCAAAATCTCTTGGGCATAGCGCATTTGCTGTAAACACGCTCCCATCACCTGTGGCTGGCAACGCAGAGAGTATGGGTCTTGTACTTTTTCACACCGTTGATGTGAATGGCCAATCTCTGAGGTGTCTAGCAATGTTCTAAACGCAGTCGCCACATCGCTCTGGCTTTTGTGGCCACGCACTTCGTGGATCCGCGCGTCGAACGGCACGCGGGAACCTAACGCGGCCTCAACAGTAAGCGCACCAATACCAATAGCACTATGAAGCGCATTTTCAGTATAAAACAACCCCTGAAGTGCAAACGCTGTCGAGGCTTGTGTGCCGTTTAACAGTGCTAAGCCTTCTTTAGGTGCCAGCGCAATTGGCTGCATGCCGGCTATTTCAAGGGCTTGGGCTGCACTAATTCTCTCTCCTTTATAAAAAGCTTCCCCTTCCCCTAACAGCACCACACTCATGTGTGCTAAAGGCGCTAAGTCGCCGCTGGCGCCTACCGAGCCTTTTTCAGGAATGGCGGGATAAACCTGTGCATTAAACAAGGTAATGAGCGCTTCTATTACGCTGAGGCGAATGCCAGAATAACCACGGGCCAAGGAGTTAATTTTTAACAGCATGAGCAGGCGCACAGTATCTTCTTGCATAAAGTCGCCCGTACCGGCCGCGTGCGATAACACAATACTGCGCTGTAATAGCTCTAACTCATCAACATTAATACGAGTATTAGCCAACAAACCAAAGCCGGTATTGATGCCATAGACAGTCCGGTTTTCTTTAATGACATTAAGCACTACTTGCTCGGCGGCGTTTATAGCGGGTACTGCGCTTTCATCTAACGATAAATGAACGTGGCTTCGATGTACTTCCCGTAACTGATCTAACGTCAATGTACCTGGCACAAGATTAAGTTGCTTAACACCACCGTTTTCAGTAATAAAAGACGAATGCGACATGACTATTTCTCCCCACCAAAGCTTTTGTTCGCGCTTGAATGTGTGCTTGTTCCATCAGGGCTTTGATTATTAGCCGCGTTATTGATCATGGGAAGATCCAAGTTGTGCTTGGCAGCACAGTCTTTTGCAATGTCGTAGCCTGCATCTGCATGACGCATTACGCCCGTGGCAGGGTCGTTATGAAGAACCCGAGCAATACGCTCAGCCGCTTCGTCCGAACCGTCACAAACAATCACTACACCCGAGTGTTGGCTAAAACCCATTCCTACACCGCCACCATGATGAAGGCTTACCCAGGTTGCACCACCCGCTGTATTTAGCAGGGCGTTCAGCAGCGGCCAGTCCGAAACGGCATCTGAACCATCGAGCATGGCCTCGGTTTCTCTATTGGGTGAAGCTACCGAACCAGAGTCGAGATGATCCCGCCCAATCACAACTGGCGCGCTTAGCTCGCCACTGCGAACCATTTCATTGAAGGCAAGCCCCAGCTTTTGTCTTTCACCCAGCCCCACCCAGCAAATACGCGCGGGCAGGCCTTGGAATTGAATGCGTTCTTTGGCCATATCTAGCCAGTTATGTAGATGGGGGTTGTCGGGTATAAGCTCTTTAACTTTAGCGTCCGTTTTATAGATATCTTCCGGATCGCCTGACAGCGCAGCCCATCTGAAAGGCCCTATGCCCTGACAAAAAAGCGGTCGAATATAAGCAGGAACGAAACCTGGGAAATCGAACGCATGCTCAATACCCTCTTCTAGCGCCATTTGTCTAATGTTGTTGCCATAATCAAGAGTAGCAGCGCCAGCTTGTTGGAAACCAAGCATTGCTTTAACTTGCAGCGCCATCGACTGTTTTGCACTTTTCACAACACCCGCTTCGTCTTTTTTACGCTGCGCCTCAGCTTGATCTAGCGTCCACCCCACTGGTAGATAGCCATTCAACGGATCGTGCGCACTGGTTTGATCGGTTACAACGTCAGGGATAATCCCTTTTGCCAACATATCGGGAAATACTTCAGCAGCATTGCCGAGCAAGCCAATTGATACTGGTTTACCTTCTTGCTTGGCTTCCCCAAGTAGTTGCATGGCTTCTTCTAACGAATGCGCTTTTTTGTCCAAATAGCCTGTGCGAATTCTGAAATCTATGCGAGTTTCATCTACCTCCACAGCTACCATTGAAAAGCCAGCCATGGTTGCAGCTAAAGGCTGTGCTCCGCCCATACCGCCCAAGCCACCAGTCAAAATCCAGCGTCCTTCAGCGCTTCCTTCAAAATGCGTTTTGGCCACGCTCACAAACGTTTCATAAGTCCCTTGGACAATGCCTTGCGAGCCTATGTATATCCATGACCCTGCGGTCATTTGCCCGTACATCATCAAACCTTCTTTATCCAGAGCGTTAAAGTGCTCCCAGTTTGCCCAATGCGGTACAAGGTTAGAGTTAGCAATTAACACACGAGGTGCATTTTCGTGAGTGGGAAATACCCCAACAGGTTTGCCTGATTGAACCAGCAACGTCTCATCAGTATTTAAACGCTTGAGTACTTCTACAATTTTGTCGTAAGACGCCCAGTCACGGGCCGCACGCCCAATACCGCCGTAAACCACCAGATTTTGCGGATGCTCCGCAACGTCTGGATCCAGGTTATTCATTAACATGCGAAGCGGCGCTTCAGTTTGCCAGCTCTTCGCATTTAGCGTACTGCCTCTTGGGGCACGTATTTCTCTTGTAGGGTCGAGGCGTTTCATAAACTTCTCCTAGGCATATTCTTACGTTTGCCAATTTGTTTTTTATTAGGAAGTGTCATCTTTTTAGAAAGTAATGAGTTGCTAGCGCCTTTGGCGCAATGACACTTAGAACTCCAAGTGTCCTCCCAAGCGGTATCGACTACCTGGGTGATACAGCACCGCGTGGCTAACCACTGCGCTTGAACTCGCTTTTGGACTATTATTCACGGATGTATCTAACGTAGCCTTTAAGCCGTTCCCTAACTGGGCATTCGCCGTTGACGACTCGCCAATATTGCTCTCGTCGCTGGTTATTGCGCTGGGCACTCGAGAGAAGGTTCGTCGCGTAATCTTCAGGCACGGCTCTTTTGGCTTAATCAATAGTGCTTGTGCAATATCTTTTTCAACAACCACAGCTTCTACGCTGTGATCGGCTTGTGAAAGGGGCGCGACCTGATTCAAATAAAAGTTTGCAGTTTGAGCTTTAAAATCTTTATCTAAATAGTCGTTAATCCACGCTGGGTTAACCCACCTATCTTCATACTGCACGGGTAGATTGTTCTCGCAGTGTACGATAATGCTATGAAATACTGGCTCTCCCACATCGATACCCAGTCGTTGAGCAATAGCATCACTGGCTGGCGAGGTTTCCAACACTAATATCTCGTTAGTGTATCTATGCCCCCGCTGCTCTATTTCATCGCGAATGCTTTTGATCTCAAGCATTGAGCTCATAGGGCGACTATCTGACACAAAGGTGCCTATCCCCTGGCTGCGCATTAAAATGCCCTCGTCCACCATTTCACTTAGCGCTCTTCGCGCAGTCATTCGGCTTACACCGTTCTGCTGGGCAAGTTGGTTTTCTGAAGGCACTTGGCTACCCGGCTTCATCTCACCACTTTCGATGGCATCCAAAATTGCTGTCTTAATTACTCTGTACCGAGGTTGCATATCGTGGCCATTCACAACTAAATTGTTAATAATATGCTAACAGCATACTTGTATATACAAGTATGCACAAGTACACTGAACTCAAAATTTACACTGCGTTTCAGTAAAGATTCTGGTCAAAGCCAGACAAAGAACAAGACGACCAGTTAGACGAAAAACCAGACAAGAGGTGGCTTAGAGTGGAGCACGTTATGGGTTATCAGTACGACACGCTTTTTTACAATGTTCGCATTGCGTCTATGCAAGACAACGAGTTGCCCTATGGCGAATTACCGCCACACGCCATTGCCATAAAAGACGGTATAATTGCTGCATTACTTCCTTGCGATGACTCACTAGACGACGTGTTTGAGCAGGCCAAAAGCGTAATAGATGCCACTACCCTAATTCCCCAAAATGAAGGTTCAACGCCCAAACACCCGTGGCTATTGCCTGGCTTCATCGATTGTCATACGCATCTGGTGTATGGCGGCAATCGCGCCGAAGAATTCGAAATGCGATTGCAAGGCGCAAGTTATGTAGACATTGCGCAGCGCGGCGGTGGTATTAAAGGGACGGTTGAAAAAACTCGACGCTCTGACGAAAACACCCTGCTTCACACTGCGATAAAACGCGCAAAGCGACTGTGCGAAGAAGGTGTTACCACCATTGAAGTCAAATCAGGTTACGGGCTGGATTTAGACACTGAAGTGCGTATGTTACGTGTGGCAAAATCCCTTGAGCAGCACCTTCCTGTGAGTATTCAAACTACCTATTTAGGCGCTCACGCCCTGCCCAATGAATTTGCTGAGGACTCAGACGGATATATCGATTTTATTTGCGACGAGGCACTTCCTCACATTGCTTCGAAAAACTTGGCTGACGCCGTTGATGTATTTTGTGAAACTATCGGTTTTTCAACTTCACAAACAGAACGAGTGTTTAGCTGCGCACAGCAGCACGGTTTACCCATTAAAGCTCATGTAGAACAGCTTAGCGACAGCAAAGGCGCAGTGCTAGCAGCTAAGTACGGCGCACTATCGGTAGATCACATTGAATATTTAGCTGACAGCGATATTCCCTTACTTGCCCAAAGTGGCACCGTTGCCGTACTTTTACCAGGCGCTTTTTATTACTTGAGTGAAGTTCAAAAGCCGCCGGTAGACGCCCTAAGGGCGCACAATGTGCCCATGGCCTTAGCCACTGACTTTAATCCAGGTAGTTCGCCGTTAGCCTCAATCCTTACCGCGATAAATATGGGGTGTGTGCTGTTTCAACTTACGCCAGAAGAAGCGCTACGCGGCGCCACTGCACACGCGGCTAGCGCACTTGGGCTGCACGACCGAGGAGTTATTGAAGCAGGTAAGCTTGCTGACTTAACACTGTGGGATATCGAAACGCCGGCAGAGCTTGCCTATTGTATTAATGGCCACCGCCCCATTGCGGTGTTTAAGGAAGGTAAACATGTTTAAGTGGCAAGGCAGAATAGACAGTGAAGACGGTGTTGAGGGCCTACGTTGGCATCAAAAAGTTAACGAACTTGAAGTGGGCGAAGATAATTCATTGGCCAACTCCGTTACCCTTGTTGGTTTTGAAAGTGATTTAGGTGTGGCATTTAACAAAGGCCGCGTAGGTGCAGCTGCTGGACCAAACGCTATTCGCCAGGCACTTGCAAACTTGCCTTGGCACTGGCCAAACGCATCATTAGCCGATTTAGGGAATGTTTCCGCTAAAGAGAACTTAGCCCAGTCACAAACCCAATATGCTGACGCCATTTGCTATGCGCTCAAGCAAAACGATGGTTTGGTCATCGGTCTGGGAGGGGGACATGAAATTGCATGGGGTAGCTATCAAGGGGTTTTCAATGCTAAGCCCGAAAGCGCCCGCATTGGAATTATTAATTTCGACGCCCATTTTGATTTAAGAAAACCTTCACCAAACACCAGTTCAGGTACGCCGTTCAGGCAAGTGTATGAGCACTGCCAGTTACACGATACACCGTTTCATTATGCTTGTTTGGGCGTATCGAAAGCGGCTAATACACCAGCGCTGTTTAACTTTGCCAATGCGTCCAACACGCGCTATTTAACCGACGTGGCGTTAAATGATGAATCGCTGTGCATGCAACGAATAGATGAGCTGCTATCTCCGATGCTAAAAGACATCGATGAGCTTTACGTCACTGTATGTTTAGATGCATTTCCAGCAGCACAAGCACCTGGCGTTAGCGCACCCAGTGCGTTGGGGATTTCCCCCACACTTGTTATTAACACGCTACACTTTTTAGCACAGCACCAAAGTACTTATGGGTATCAATGGAGATTGTGTGACGTTGCGGAAATGAACCCCAATTATGATATTGATAGCCGCACAGCAAAGCTGGCTGCACGGCTAATTTTTGAAGCGGTAGATGCAGTAAGTTCGCCCACTTAAACTGTTTAACGCTTTAACGTTTGACGCTTTTATGTTTACTGGCCGCCTGCCCTTTCACACGCAGCGGCGGTAAACAAGACATCGGTGGAGCTATTTAATGCTGTTTCGGCAGAGTCTTGCAGTACGCCAACAATAAAGCCCACCGCAACTACCTGCATAGCCACTTCATTGGGTATATTAAACAGGCTACAGGCCAGCGGAATAAGCAGTAGCGAACCGCCTGCAACACCTGAACTTCCACATGCTGATACCGCAGCGATAACGCTTAACAATACAGCAGTAGGGAAATCTACAGAAATTCCCAAGGTATTAACCGCAGCTAGCGTCAACACGGTTATTGTGATCGCAGCCCCAGCCATATTAATGGTGGCGCCTAACGGAATAGATACCGAATAGGTGTCCTCATCAAGCTTTAAGCGTTTACACAGCGCCATGTTTACCGGGATATTCGCCGCCGAACTACGAGTGAAAAACGCCGTAATACCGCTTTCTTTAAGGCATTTGAACACCAAAGGATAAGGGTTCTTTTTGGTTGCCAGAAATACTAACAAGGGGTTGGTCACTAGTGCGATAAATAGCATCGCGCCAATCAGTACCGTTAATAAATGAGAGTAGCCAAGCAATGCTTCAAAGCCCGTTGTAGCAATGGTATTAGCTACCAAGCCGAAAATACCGAAGGGCGCGAGTTTAATAACAAAACCCACCACGGTTGTTACGCTATCTGCCATATTTTGAAGTAGCGCTTTCGTTGCCTCGCTAGCATGACGTAGACCTAAACCTAGACCTACAGCCCACGTGAGAATACCAATGTAATTTCCATTTACTAACGCATTTACCGGGTTATCTACCATGTTATAAAGCAAAGTAGTTAGGACTTCCGACACCCCTTTCGGCGCAGCTTGGCTAACTTCTGAAGTTACTAAGCTTAAGCTTGTAGGAAAAGCAAAGCTTGCCAACACGGCGGTGAGCGCGGCCAGTAACGTACCTACAAGGTAGAGCACCAAAACAGGTTTTATGAAGGTTTGCTCGTTTTGCTTGTGGTTGGCGATGGACGCCATGACTAAAACAAAAACCAATAAAGGAGCAATTGCTTTTAGGGCTTTTACAAATAAGTTACCCAATAGCCCTGCTGATTGAGCAACTGAAGGTGAAAAAGTAGCTATCGCAATACCACATACGATACCAATGATAATTTGCAGTACCAAACTGCCATTCATGTAGCGCTGAAACAGGCTTGGGCGTGACGTTGAATCCATAAATGCTGGTCCATTATTATTTTGACGACGCACCATGATACCAGTCCACATAGATAATTACCCACTCAGCGAGAGTTAAAATGTTCGTAATCGCGGCGTGTTACCGCAGGTATAGTGGTTCTACATCAAGGGGACACAACAAAGAGTACGAACATTTTAAACTCGCCCTTTGGGAAGGTCTGGCAAGCTTCCTAGCTGCATTCTGGGAATTTGAAAGGGAACAGCCATTCCTGCATTCCCACGCTTTGCT
>NZ_JAFLMX010000178.1:0-2645 GCF_017849675.1 Alteromonas sp. AO-Serp | reverse complement strand
ACCCAGCGGGGTGTCATCTGAAAAAAAAGACGCTAAGAAGTCAGATGCCGCCTAGCTTTATCGGCACCTGACTAGGGCGGAAGCCTTTTCCGCCAACTAACCAAAACCATCACTTTTAACCAGCATTCTACTGCTGGCTGGGTAAGTGTTGACTAATAAAAATCGATACCGATAGGGAATACACATGAACACGTTAAAAAACTTTGGCATTAAGATGCTAACAGCATCTGTTTTGACAGTATTGGGTGGAAGCGTAATGGCCGCTGACATTCACAGCGCATTAAGCGATTCAAAGGCATGGGCGGATCTGAATTTACGCTACGAAGCTGTTGATCAAGACAATGCGTTAGAAGACGCAAGTGCACTGACTTTGCGTACGCGTCTAGGGTTTAGTTCGGGTAGCGTTAATGGTTTCTCATTTACCGCTGAAGTTGAAGACAGTCGTATTGTACTTGGGCAAGATGAGTTCACTGTGGGGCCTACTGGCTTTAACGTAGGTGAGTATTCGGTCATTGCCGATCCTGAAACTACCGAAGTTGATCAAGCTTTTATTCAGTATAAGGCAGATAACTTTACCGCCAGAGTAGGGCGACAAGTAATTACGTTGGATGACCATCGATTTGTTGGCCACGTTGGCTGGCGACAAGACCGCCAGACCTTTGATGCCGTAAGCGCTAAATATGCGGCAACAGACAATCTAGAACTATTCTATAGCTATCTTTACAAACGCAACCGCATTTTTGCTGAGGCGGCAGATTTAGATTCTAAAGATCATATTCTTCATGCTACTTATACATCTAAAATTGGCAAGTTTGTGGCCTACGCTTACCTTTTAGAGGTGGACAACGACACGGATAACGCGTTGGACACGTATGGCGTGAGCTACGATGGAAAGATGAAAGGTGAGAGCGTGAGTTGGGCTTACGGTGGTGAGTTTGCCACGCAATCAAGCGAAGCTGGCGCGGGCGAAACGGCCAGCGACTTTGACGCCTCTTATTTAAATGCGTATGTCGCAGCCACGTTTTCTGGCGTGACGGCTAAGGTCGATTACGAAATACTAGGTTCTGACGATGGGTTGTACGGGTTTGCAACGCCGCTAGCTACGCTGCACAAATTCAACGGTTGGACTGATCAGTTCTTGGGCACGCCAGCACAGGGCTTAAAAGATCTTAAGTTATCTCTATCAGGTGGGCTAGCCGGTGGTAAATGGCTTTTGGCTTACCACGATTTCAGCGCTGACGACAGCAGTAACGGTGCTGACGACTTAGGCAGCGAAATTAATGTACAGTATACGAAGAAGTTTGCAGGTAAGTACAATTTTGGCATTAAGTACGGTACTTACGATGCGGGAGATATAAAGGTGGATACCAATCGCTTCTGGATGTGGATTGGTACACGCTTCTAATTGCAATACACTATTACAACGTTATGTTGTAATTAATACTACAGGTCTGGCTGAGTCGCTACTGACTTAGCCAGCCTTTTTCAACGGCCACATCAAGCTGATGCATAACGTAGTCCCATAAAGCCGGTGCGCAAGATTTAAGGTGAGCATTACGCTTCTCAATTTTCTCCCTTGCAATACCGTGACGCTTCCAGCTTCCTCCGTTGTCTTTCATATTTTGAAATACGGGAAGTACGCGGTCCATTGATTTTGCAAATTCTGCATCGGCGGTTTCCGCTGCTTCAAACTCAAGCCATAAATCGAGCATTTCACTACTAAGTGGACTCGGCAATAAACCAAAAATGCGCTTAGCGGCAGCTACTTCTTTCTCGGCTTGTGCGTCGTGATCTGTTTGATGATTGAAAGCAAACATGTCGCCAGCATCAATTTCCACAATATCGTGAATAAGGATCATGCGAATAACGCGGGTCACATCTATAGGTTTAGCCGCATATTCGCTTAGCATATTTGCCATTAATGCAACATGCCAGCTGTGCTCTGCGGAGTTTTCCTGTCGATAGTTATCACAGGGAAGGGTGATCTGGCGCTTAACAGCTTTTAGCTGGTCAAGTTCACAGATAAAGTCAGCAAAGTCACTTACTGCATACATTGGGATGCTCCAAGGCGTAAAAATGGGCGCCTGAGCGCCCATTTAATTATTCAAGGTCTAATGAGTGTATTGGTTATTAACCAAATTATTTTTGCTCAGATAGCCAAACGATTAGGTCAGCGATGTCGTCGAAGGTCATGTCAGCAGTGAAAGTAGGCTGATATTTACCGTTGATAATAAAGCTTGGCACACCAGTTAGGTGCTCACGATACTCGTCAATTTGCTGTTGATTCTTGCGCACCATGCTATTTACGCCGAAGCTTTTGGCCATTTTGTCAAACTCTTCACCGTCTACACCGTTCACAACGAAGATATTGCGAAGGTCTTTCAAGCCAGTGATAGATGCACGTTGCTTGTGGATATAGTTAAAAATAGCGCCGTTCATCGCGTCTTCTTGCTTCATAGCGCGCGCAATTAGCATGGCTTTAGTTGCATCGTCTTGAACTTCAGGTCCAGTAAAACGCATAAAGTTTACATGCACCTTATTGAATTTCGTGCCGTCGCTTTTCTTTTCTTTAATTTGCGCAACAATTGGTTCGAACTGGAAGCAGTGAGGGCACCAAAATGAGAAGTACTCAGTAATAACAGGCT
>NZ_JAFLMX010000258.1:0-9916 GCF_017849675.1 Alteromonas sp. AO-Serp | reverse complement strand
ACGGACATTTTAAACTCGCCCTTCGGGAAGGTCTGGCAAGCTTCCTAACTTCATTCTGGGAATTTGAAAGGGAACAGCCATTCCTGCATTCCCACGCTTCGCTAGGAAACTTGCCAGCACCTTCTGAGTGGGCAATTATCTATGCGGATTGGTATTAATCGGCACTTAATTGATAAACGTTAATTCACCAAAGCATACGCCCTTCATAATCTTATAAAGGGGTTGTTTTCACCGCGGTACCGCTAATGCTCACCATAAGCATACTGCCTTTATCGCCAATCACTTGATAATCTAAGTCGATGCCAACCACAGCATTTGCGCCCATGCTTCTGGCTTCATGCTCAAGCTCAGTAAACGCTAACTTACGTGCGGTGGTTAACTCTTCTTCATACGACCCAGAACGGCCGCCAACGATATCGCGAATAGAGGCGAAAAGATCTTTAAATACGTTTGCGCCCATCACGGCCTCGCCCACAACAATACCGTAATAAGCTTCAATTTTATGCCCTTCAAGCGTTGGGGTAGTTGAAACTATCATGCATAACTCCTTTTAATGTGAACTGTTTATTTTGCGCTATTAAGGGCGTGCGCCCTCTAGCTGTTGTTTTCGAACCACTGCTTAACAGACTTAACAAGTGCCTGAGCATCGTTTGTGTTATACGCCACTGCTGGCTGGTTGCCCCACACAGGTTTTGGCCACGCACAATCATTTTCAAAACGTGCGACGTGATGAACATGAAGCTGCCTTACCACATTGCCTAGTGCTGCCACGTTAAGTTTAAGCGGTGAAAACAAGGACTGCATGGCTTTTGATGCCAATGCAGACTCTTTAAGTAAAGTAATCTGCTCTTCTTCTGACAAATCGATAATTTCCGCAATATCATTTTTCATCGGCACTAAAATAAGCCACGGAAACTGACTATCGTTCATTAACAGTACACGACACAGCGAGAGATCACAGACAAAAAATGTATCATTGTGTAAACGGCTATCAAGTTTAAACATCTAGCTTATCCAACGTAGTAGGCACAACGGTTAATAAGGCGCGTTGTCCAATGGCCACTTTTGCATTCGGGAAAACAATGGCTTCGCCGTCCTGCTCTGCTATGTACTCTTTACTCGGTTCAGAAGCCAATACCGTGCCTTTAGGGTAGTCAGTGAAGTTTGGCGTATCGTCATCGAAATGAAGCGTAAACTGTTCTTCGTTTCGGTTTATAACTTGGTTCACGCGATAAATATCAAGGTCATCCATATCAACCTTAGGCGCGTACTCGGTTTGAGTAATTAGCTGCGTTATCGCTTGTTTCGCATCTTCAAATCGACGCATATCGTTTTGCCCAAATGGACGCACTTTGCCAAGTTCAACCGTAAACGCGTGCGCGTTGTATTGATATGACGAGAAATAGCTAAAGGTGGTTGTCGAGCTTTCCGACAGTAATATGGTTTTCACACCACACGCGGCGAGAAATGCCAGCTGCCCTTTGCTGTGTATTCTGTCATGAAGATAAGGATATACCGCAAACTTTTCATTTTTTGAGGCGCGAATTGCTGTGTGTAGGTCGTAGTGATATCGGGTGCCCTCTCCCGCTTCAAAGAAAGACGCCACAGCATCTTCGAGCTGTTTAGCACGAACGCGCTCTGCGTTCACTAAACCTTCGCCCTTCGAGTGTGCACAGCTAAACAAGCGGTTCATGTTCTCTTCAACGAAACGCTCTGCAATATCCATCGCTGGCAGGTTGCCAAATAAGAACAAAACATCATGTGCCAGCGTTATGTTCCCTGTAAGGATCCCCTTAACTAAATCATCACAGATTTCGATAGGTGCGGTTTCATTACCGTGCACACCACACGATAAAACAATGCGTTTATTAGGCTTAGAGGTTGGCTGTACTGAAAAACTGATAATGCCAGGTGCGGTAATATCGACGAGCGTACCATTAGCTAATGTAAATTGATGAGAGCGTTCAAATAATGCGGAATTACGGCGAGAAAGTGTTAAAAATTGGCCGCTTTCGATAAGTTCTTGCATAAGTGTGAGCTTTGTCTACGTTGTCTAATCTCGAATGCTTCCAGTGTACCCAGACAGGCCTTCAAAATCACGTTATCTCACTGTTTAATTCCCAGTAGCTGTAAGCATTGAACAACGGAACTACAGATTGCCGCACTTTCAGATACTACGCTTGAGCGCGTCTAGGCGAGTTGCCGATAATTATCTCTTGTTGGGTAAGCTGTACGAAATCAACGAATGGAATGGCGCGAGAGAATAGGTATCCCTGCCCTTGTGTAACCCCTATTTCTCTGAGTATGTGAAGCTGCTCTACGGTTTCTATGCCCTCGGCGACTACACAGCACTCTTTTGCATGCCCTATCACTTTCGCCGCTTCGATAATGGCGCGATTAACAGGGTGAGCTTCAAGTTCCATCACAAAGGACTTATCGATTTTCAGCGCATCCAAATCCAGATCTCGAATATAAGCAAGATTTGAATACCCTTTACCAAAATCATCTACAGAAATAGATACGCCTAAGCTTCGCAGCTCATCTAACTGCTTTTTCACCATTAATGAATTAGACAGTGCCACGTCCTCGGTAAGCTCCAACTCGATTAACGAAAGCGGCATTGAATACGTACGACTCAGCATCGTCAGGGTTGGAACTAACTGGTTGTCGTATAACTGTGTGGGAGAAATATTCACAGACAGCATTAAAGACCGCTTCATTAGGTCCAATTCCGAGAGCGCCCTAAAGGCTTGCTCAAGCGTCCAGTAGCCCAGTTCGCTCATCATATTATACGACTCGGCCGCTTCGATTAGCGGACCTGGAAATAAGACGCCATCAAGAGGGTGATTCCAGCGAAGTAAGCACTCAGCCCCCACTACTTCTAGCGTTGTCAGATCGACTTTTGGTTGATAGTAAAGCTCGAGTTCATTTTGTGCTAATGCACGTTTTAAATCTGCTTTTAGCGCCAAACTTCTGCCCGTGTCGGTTTTGTCTGACTTAGTCAACGCGAAGTAATTTTCGTATTTGTTTTCTTTTGCTTGTTTTAAAGCCGTTTCCGCTCGGGAAACAAAGGAAGTGATATCAAAGTCATTCTTAATACTGCACACCACACCTACGTTAAAGTCTGCAATAAAAGCCGTACCATCATAATGCATAGGCGTTTTGAAATGCTCGACTAAGCGTTCGAACATTTGTCGCATTACGGTTTCATTACTTTCATTAGGAAAAACGATGCCAAAAACATCACCACTGATACGGCCAATCGATACCGCAGTTCCAAATAGGAGTTGGATGCGGTTGGCTATTTCAAGTAAAAAGCGATCGCCTACATGAATGCCCAGACTGGTTGTCACATCAGAAAAACGCACTACATCGACCAGCATCAATGAAATAGAAGCACTGCGAGATGCTTGCTTCGAAATGCTATCGATAAACGCATAGCGATTGGGAATGGTTGCCAGTGATGTGTGTTGGCTCATGATGTTTTCCTTGAGCTTTACGCTTCGAGGTACTAAAAACAACTAGTTATATAAAACCATGGCGCTACGAAAGGCGCAACGACAGTAACGTATTATTTTGTATACCGTCTTATACTTTTGTACAACATTAGCCTAATATTGGACAAAAAACATGGCTGTAGTACTTATTTCTGGTGACGTTAAGAACAAACTGTGCCGTATTTTGAACCCAATACGAAACAATGAAGAAGTATTTAGAGGGTAATAAAAAACCCGGCGAGTGTACCACTGCCGGGCTATTTCTTTACGGTTCTGCGATTAGCTTTCAATCTTACACGGTGAAAGTTTCCAAACGCGTTCTACGTAGTCACGAATTGAACGATCTGAGGTAAATTTACCCATCTTCGCTGTATTGATGATGGCCATTTCTGCCCAACGCTCTTTGTCGCGGTATGCAGCATCAACTGCAATTTGTGCATCAGAATAAGCACGGAAATCTGCAAGCACCATGTACGGGTCACCGTTATCAAGTAAGCTTTGCTTAATTGACACCAATGCACCTGGTTTACCTGGCGTAAAGTAATCCGTTTCTAACCAATCCAGCACAGCTTTAATTTCTGGATCTTTATAGTAGTAGTCATGTGGGTTATAGCCATTCGCTTTAAGCTCGTTCACTTCTTCTACTGTAAGTCCGAAGATAAAGATGTTGTCATCGCCCACTTCTTCAGCAATTTCAACGTTTGCACCATCAAGTGTACCAATAGTTACCGCACCGTTCAGCGCAAGCTTCATATTACCGGTTCCTGATGCCTCTTTACCTGCCGTACTGATTTGCTCAGATACGTCTGCCGCTGGAATCATTTTTTCAGCGAGTGATACACGGTAGTTTGGTAAGAATGCTACTTTAATCTTGTTATTTACGCGCGGATCGTTGTTGATCTTATCCGCTACCTTGTTAATAGCGAAGATAATATCTTTCGCAAGCTTGTAGCCCGGTGCCGCTTTAGCACCAAACACAAATACACGCGGGTGCATATCGTAATCAGGGTTTTCTAGAATACGACGGTACAACGCCATAATATTCAGAAGCGCTAAGTGTTGACGCTTATACTCGTGCAAACGCTTAATCTGCACATCGAAAATGGCGTTAACGTCTACTTCTATATCAAGGGACTTGCGAATTTCCTCTGCTAGTAACTCTTTGTTCTCAAGCTTCACTTTCATGAATTGCTTCTGGAACGTTTTGTTGCTCGCAAATTTAGCCAACCCCTGCAGTTTGTCTAAGTCGCGCGGCCAGTCTTCACCAATCTTTTTATCGATTAGCTTGGACAGCGCTGGGTTACACGCTTTCAACCAGCGGCGTGGTGTAATACCGTTGGTTACGTTAGTTAGCTTACCTGGATATAGTTCATCGAACTCTGGGAACAGAGACGACTTAACAAGACGAGAGTGCATTTCTGCCACACCGTTAACGGCAAATGAACCGATTACCGACAGGTGGCCCATACGAACCATCTTCTCGTTACCTTCTTCAATGATTGAAAGCTTAGCTTTCATGGCATTGTCGCCAGGCCACTTCTTATCAACCTCTGCCATAAAGCGGTGGTTAATTTCATAAATGATTTCTAGATGACGAGGAAGGATCTTCTCAATCATGCGCGCAGGCCACTTTTCAAGTGCCTCTGGCAGCAAGGTGTGGTTGGTATATGCAAATACTTTTGTACAAATCCCCCACGCTTCATCCCAGCCAAGCTCTGCGCGGTCAACAAGAATGCGCATTAGCTCTGGTATAGAAATAGCTGGGTGCGTGTCGTTTAGCTGAATAACAACCTGATCGGCGAAACGGCTCCAATCGTCACCATGAGCACGCTTGTAACGACGGATAATGTCTTTAAGCGAGCACGAGCAGAAGAAGTACTGCTGAATAAGACGCAGCTCTTTACCCGCTTCGGTCTCATCGTTTGGATAAAGTACTTTTGAAATCGTTTCAGCTGATACATTTTCACGCTGTGCATCAACATAACCACCAGCATTGAATACGTCCCAATTGAAGTAGTCAGACGCTTCTGACTGCCACAACCGCAGTACGTTTACGGTTTTACCTTCGTAGCCTACAACCGGAATGTCCCACGGCACACCTTTAACAATTGAGCCAGGGTGCCATTCTTTCAGCACTCGTCCGTTGTCGCCGTATTTAGTCTCTACATAGCCGTAAAGCGATACTTCTTGAATAGATTCTGGACGGCAAATTTCCCATGGATTACCGTAGTCACGCCAGCTATCTGGACGCTCGATTTGCGCACCGCTTTTAATTTCTTGGCGGAACAAACCGTGCTCGTAATGAATACCATAACCTATTGCAGGTAATTCCATTGTCGCTAGTGAGTCGATGAAGCAAGCCGCTAGTCGGCCAAGGCCACCATTACCTAGCGCCATATCAGGCTCTTCTTCAAGAATGTCTGAAATTTCAACACCTAGCTCTTTCAACGCACCACTCGCTACATCGAATAGGCCAAAGTTTTGCAGGTTGTTTGAAAGCAAACGGCCCATTAGGAATTCAGCAGAGAAATAATGAACGGCGCGGGTGTCGTTCAGGTAATGACTTTTCTGGGTTTTGCGCAACCCTTCAAGTACTTGTTCTTGAATTGCAGCGCACGTTGCTTTCCACCAAGCGTGATTGTTTGCTTTGTTTTCGTCGGTGCCTAGCGTGCAGTGTAAGTGTTTAATAACCGCTGCTTTGAATGCAGCCTTATCGATCACTGGAGAGGGTTGCGTCTTGGTCGCTTTTGCGTTCATTTTGCGTCTCACTCTTAAGTAGAAGCGGTGTTTACACACCGAAAACGTAATTTAATTACAGAATAACTTCAGAATATGACAGCAATATAGCAGCGCTTAAACGATTATGTTGTAATAATTTTGTTAAAATAACAAAAAATCGCATGAATTCGTATGCATTCATGCGATTTTTAACAATTGATTTACAAAAAAGAATTTAAAGTGATTTATTTTTGTACTTATTTAATTATTTTTCCGACTAAGGCTTCGGCTTCAGCAATTAGATCCTGTAAGTGGCTTTCACCGTTAAAGCTTTCCGCATAGATTTTATAAATTTGTTCGGTGCCAGAAGGACGCGCTGCGAACCAGCCATTTTCTGTCGATACTTTAACGCCACCAATTGCCGCATTATTACCTGGCGCATGGGTTTGAACGGCAGTGATAGGCTCGCCTGCCAACGTATCGCTAGTGACGACAGATGCATCCATCGCCGAAAGCTTTTGCTTTTGTTCAAGTGTTGCTGCCACGTCAACACGGCTGTAAACCGGCGCTGCAAATTTTTCCGTTAGCGCTTTGTAGTGCTCGCCAGGATCTTTGCCTGTGATGGCTAGGATTTCAGCTGCCAGCAAACAAAGAATAAAGCCGTCTTTGTCTGTCGCCCACGTGCTTCCATTGCGTTCAAGGAAAATTCCACCAGCACTTTCTTCACCCGCAAAACCAATAGTGCTGTTTGATAAACCATCAACAAACCATTTAAAGCCTACCGGCATTTCAGCCAAAGGTTTACCTAAACTGTTGGCTACGCGGTCAATCATACTGCTAGACACCAGTGTTTTACCGATATTTAAATCGCTAGGCCATTCTGGACGGTGGGTATAAAGGTAGTTAATAGCCACGGCCAAATAATGGTTTGGGTTCATAAGGCCCGCACTTTTGCACACAATACCGTGACGATCGAAGTCAGGATCATTGCCCCAAGCTAAGTCAAAGTTATCTTTCAGCTCGATAAGCCCTGCCATCGCATAGGCAGACGAACAATCCATGCGAAGCTTACCGTCTTTGTCACGGCGCATAAAACCAAACTGTGGGTCAACCGCGTCGTTAACAACGGTAATGTCCAATCCATACTTTTCAGCAATACGCGACCAATATCCGACACCTGCACCACCGAGTGGGTCTGTACCTAGTTTTAAGTTAGCTTTTGCAATCGCTTCCATGTCGATAACGTTCGCTAGGTCTTCAATATAAGGTTCCATGAAGTCTTCTTCACGAACCAATTTGCGTGCGGTAGCTTGGCGAATATCAATGCGCTTAACGTTTTTATTGCCATCGGCGATTAGTTCATTCGCGCGTTCTTGAATTTGCTTGGTTACGTCGCTATCGGCAGGTCCACCATGAGGCGGGTTGTACTTAAATCCACCGTCTGAAGGAGGGTTATGAGAAGGCGTAATGACGATACCATCTGCCTTGTCGGTGTTACCTGCGCGATTGTAGCGAATAATAGTACGTGAAATAACAGGTGTCGGCGTATAGCCCATGCTTTCATTGTCTGCGCGCTGCACGACAACATTGACACCGTTTGCACACAAAACTTCGATAGCGGTAATCATGGCAGGCTCAGATAACGCGTGGGTATCTTTACCAACGAACAGCGGACCGTCGATACCTTCTTGTTTACGATACTCTACCAATGCTTGGCAAATTGCACTGATGTGGGTATCGGTAAACGTAGCGTTGGAAGCTGTACCTCTGTGACCTGACGTGCCAAAAGAGACCGCTTGACCCGGGTCATTCATATCCGGTTTATAGCTGTAATACTGGCTCACTAACTGCGCTACGTTAATGAGTTGCTCTTTTGCTGCATGCTGTCCAGCCTGCGGATGTAATGCCATGAAAAAAATCCTTATTTAGAAGTTTCGTTGTTCTATACCTTGGCTTGCTATTTACCTTCTGAAGAGAAACGCGCAATCACGGTTTCAATAACATCGGGTTGATAGCCTAAGTTACGCAAAACTTGTTCCAGCATATTCGTTTTCTTGGCAGTATTGTTATTTGTTACCACCCAGAACGGGCTATCAGGGATAGCTTTAGGATTAGTACTGCTGCCGTTTTCCAACAATGCCGCCTTACTTGTCGCAAAGTACGTACGGTTTTTACCTTTTATACTTTCAACACGAGTAAAGTTTTCTGCATTAAGCTTGTGCGCTGCACTTAAAACAAACAGGAATTGATCAACGCGCTTGGTAAATGTGCCTAATGCATCTTTTGACACCGCTTCAAGAATGTCTCTTTTCGAGTGAGCTTCTGTTGCTGGCGTTACTGAAGAAACTTCCGAAACCTTTTTAGCTGCCCTTGAGCTCGCAGGCGCTTTTGCTGCCGTTGCTTTAGCTGGAGCTTTCTTCGCTGCAGCCTTTGGCGCTGCTTTAACTGCTGAACTGGCTGTCGCTTTAGTAGGCGCTTTGGTTTGTACTTTAGTCGCCACTTGAGTTTCAACTTCGGGTGTTGACTCACTTCCGTTATCTGCGGTTTCTACAACGTCTGTACTTTTTGGTTCGCTTGTTTTTACAGATGTAGATGAAGCCCCACCATGCTGGACACCGTGGGACACGGCACCGTCTTCAGGCAAAAGTAAACGTCTTAAAATTTGTGATGCACTCTCACCAATATGCTTCGTTTGGCTGGCGATGAAGGCATATAAATCGTCATCTATTTCAATGCTTTTCATAACTACTTCCTTTTTAAGAGGCACCATTATAGACAACACAGATAAACTACGCAGCACTTAATAACAGATGTTTTGCGGGAATCTATGCTAATAAGGCAAGAAAGTGACGTTTTACTGCTTCCCATCCCGTCGTATCTGCTGTCGATAAAGTCCATGTAAGCCGTTTTTACTTTTTTTAAAATAGACGTCGCCTTAACAACATTAAGAACATAGGAGAAACAACGCAACGAACCATCAAGTCGCTGATATACCTGCGTATAAAATTTAACAGGTAATTCAATAGAAAGCCTTTCGCTATCGTTGCTATTATTAAGAAGTAGTGACCTTCGAAACACCACATTGTCGGCACTCGTTACCGTTCGCTAAACATGTAAGCTAGAACATGAACTCAGACATGAACTTAAACATCATTGCGCAACATCCTTAGAAAAGCCTTAATCGCTTTCTCACTGTTTAATACGTAGTGTGACAGAGTAACTTTAAACTTAAGTGACAATCATATGCGCCAAGATATCATTAACGTACAGCGGGCTCTTAGTCAGAAAATTATTGGTAAAGATCACCAATTAAAACTCGCAATAACTTGTTTACTTGCCAATGGCCACTTATTAATTGAAGACTTACCGGGAATGGGTAAAACCACCCTTTCTCATGCGCTTTCACAAGTTTTTGGCCTACAATATTCTCGCATTCAATTTACTTCTGACTTACTCCCATCAGATATGTTGGGCGTAAACATTTTTCATAGTAATGAACAAGACGAGGCAAAGCGCTTTTCGTTTAGACACGGCCCTATTTTTAGCCAAGTGGTGTTAGCGGACGAGCTAAACAGAGCCAGCCCCAAAACACAAAGCGCTCTGTTAGAAGCGATGGAAGAACGACAAGTAAGTATAGATGGTGTAACCCATGCGCTGCCGTCTCCGTTTTTTGTTATTGCGACACAAAACCCAAGCTATCA